>JASHXJ010000455.1 GCA_030043595.1 Trebonia sp. | reverse complement strand
CGCGCTCCCCGGCCGACGGCGCGAGGCGCGCGGCCGCCCAGGACCCGCGGCGCCAGCACGACGGCGGCCAGGCCGACCGGCACGTTCACCAGGAACACCGAGCGCCAGCTCGTCCACTCCACGAGCACGCCGCCGAGCACCTGCCCGGAGACGAAGCCGACCGCGGAGATGGAGCCGTACAGCCCGATCGCCCGGGCACGCCGCGGGTCCGCGGGGAAGCTGGTGGTGATCAGCGAGAACGCGGCCGGGGCCACCACCGCGGCGCCGGCGCCCTGGACGACGCGCGAGGCGACCAGCAGCACCGGGTCGCTGGCCAGCCCGCCAGCCAGCGAGGCCAGCGAGAAGACGATCAGGCCCGCGATGAACATGCGGCGGCGGCCCAGCAGGTCGGCCGCTCGCCCGCCGATGATCAGCAGGCCGCCGAACGCGATCGCGTACCCCGTGACCACCCACTGCGCGACGGACGTGCCCACGCCGAGCTCGCGCTCGATCGATGGCAGCGCGACGTTGACGATGCTGAAATCGAGGACGACCATGAAGCCGGCGACAAGGATGAGGGCCAGCCGCAGCCGCGGCCGCAGACCTGGGTGAGTACCGGCGTCGTCGCGGGTAGAGAAATCGTCGCGGGCAGGGGAAGCGGATGGCGAGGGGACGGACGCGGTCATGGCACCAATCAGGTACGTAACGGTGGGATACGGGATCCGCTGCCTAGCAACGTGATGGTCAGTGACGATATGCCCCCGGTGCGGTGTTCCGCTCGTCACACTCGCCTCGCTGCCCGGGCTGGACTTCAGACAGAACGCGATATATCTTGTTACTAGGAGGTAGACATGAACGAGTTCGACAGGCGGGTCCGGCAGCTGCTCAATCCGGTGAGCAGCGCGTTTACCCGGTGGTGGTGCAACTCCCGCGCCAGGCAGGCCTGGACGCGGCGGTCCGAGGGCAAGGACGCGGTGCGCCGCGAGGCGGCGACGCTATCAAAGCAGGCGCGCTCGGCCCTGCATGACCTGCGCGACAGCGACGCCGGCAAGCGCGCCGCGAGCACCCTGCACGACCTGCGCGACAGCGACGCGGGCAAGCGGGCGGCCACCGCGATCAGCGACCTGCGCGACAGTGACGCCGGCAAGCGCGCCGAGAAGGCGTGGCAGGACCTGCGGGAGCGCGAGCCCGTCCGCAAGGCGCAGGCCAGCGCGCGGCGCGCCCTGCACGACCTGCGCAGCGGATCCGGCGGCGACGCCGGCGGTACCGCCTGACGCCAGTCCGCAAGGGCGGCCGGATGACTACGGACACGCTCGCGCGCCGGGGTCCGGACGCGGCAGGGCCTGCACGCGGTTATTCGGTTGCGCCCTTGCGCTGCCGGGTGGGACGGTATGTGCGCAACAGGTAGGCGCCAGCCTGCGGGCTGGCCGTGCGGAAGGAGGGGCCAGATGACTATGCCCGTCGCGGGCTCTATCCAGCCCGTCCTGACCGCAGCCCACCTGAGGAGCACCAGCAGTGCGCGAGAGCGCGGATTCATTCGAGGATTCACCCGGCGCGGGCCGCTACGGCAGGCCGCGCCACGGCAACCACGGTAAGGGGCGCTGGCGGTTCGACGACGAGCCGCTCATCGCCAAGCGGCGGCGCGACCGGCCACGGCTCGCGCCGCAGGACACGGGCGACGCGACCGACGGCCTGGCCGAAGGCGACCGCTGGTCCACCTGGGACCAGTCAACGCCCACCGAGCGCGGCCCGAGACCGCACCCGAAGTGGCTCGTCACCGAGCTCGCGGCGGTCGACACCGAGCTCGGCATCGTCAAGACCGGTAAGGAAGCGGACGTGTACCTGATCCGCCGGGGCGTGCCGGGCACGACGTGGTCGTGCCTGCTCGCGGCCAAACGGTACCGCGACACGCGGCACCGGCTGTTCCACCGGGACGCCGGCTACCTGGAGGGCCGCCGCACCCGGAACGTCCGCGAGAATCGCGCGATGGCCAACCGGACCGCGTTCGGCAAGGAGATGATCGCGGCGCAGTGGGCGAACGCCGAGTTCGCCGCGCTGCGCCAGCTGTACACCGCGCGGGTGCCCGTCCCCTACCCGGTGCAGATCACCGGGACCGAGGTGCTGCTGGAGTTCATCGGCGACCCGGACGGCACCGCCGCGCCGCGGCTAGCCGAGACCAGGCCCGGCGAGAAACAGCTGGCGAGCCTATGGGACCAGCTCGTGCAGGCCATGCTCACGCTGGCCAGGCACGGGCTCGCGCACGGCGACCTGTCGCCCTATAACCTGCTCGTGCACCACGGCAGGCTGGTGATGATCGACCTGCCGCAGGTGGTCGATGTCATCTCCCATCCGAACGGGCAGTCGTTCCTCACCAGGGACGCACGGAACGTGGCGACGTGGTTCGCCGCCCGCGGGCTGCCCGCGGCGGACCCGGAGAGGCTGGCGCGCCTCCTGCACGAGGAGGCGCGCCTGGAATGATCCCTCATACCCTCTGCTTGACCGTGATCTTGCCGTTCCGCATCGTGCCGAGCCGCTGGGCGCGGCGGGCGACGGTACTGTCGTGCGTCACGATGACCATGGTCAGGCCCTTCTCCTGCCATAGCTTCTCGAGCACGCCGATGATCTCGTCGCGGGTGTCCTCGTCCAGGTTGCCTGTCGGCTCGTCGGCCAGCAGCACCTTGGGCTCCTTCACCAGCGCCCGGGCGATCGCCACGCGCTGCTGCTGACCGCCGGACAGCTCGCCTGGCAGGTGCCGAAGGCGGTCACCAAGCCCGAGAGACGACAGCGCCTCGACCGCGCGGGCACGCCGCGTGCGGTCGCTGACCCCGAGGGGGACCAGCGCGGTCTCCACGTTCTCCTGCGCGGACAGCGTGGGGATCAGGTTGAAGGTCTGGAAGATGAAGCCGACCGACGTGGCCCGCAGCTTGGTCATCTGGGTTTCCCGCAGCTTCGTCAGGTCTCGCCCGTCGAAATCGACGGTGCCTGAGGTGGCCCGGTCCAGGCCGCCGATGATCTGCAGCAGCGTGGACTTGCCGTGCCCGGTCGGACCCTGGATGGCCAGCCACTCCCCGTCCTGGATCTCCAGGTCCACGCCGCGCAGCGCGTGCACTGTGGCGCGCCCCTTCGGGTAGTCCTTCGTGACGCCCGTGAGCTTGTACATGAGTTGTCTTTCTCCCTGGGATCCGGGTCAGGCGACCTTGGACAGCGCGTCCGCCGGGCGCAGCCGCGCCGCCCGCCAGCCGCCGAACGTACCGGCGATCAGCCCGCCGAGGACCGCGAGGACCACCGCGGCGACCACCGCGCTGATCGTGACCGTCGCGTTCAGGTGCACAACGGCGGTGTCCGCGGCCCGCGCCGCGTTGGTGAAACCGCCGCGGAACGGGTTGGTGCCCGAGGTGGTGCCGCCGCCAGGGAAGCCGCCCTCGCCGCCGCCGAAGCCGCCGCCACCGCCGCCGCCGAAGAACCGGGCGCCGCCCGGCGTGGCCGAGCCTGTGACGCCGGAGGCCAGGTCCGCGGTCAGCGTGCCACTGAACTTGTCGACAAGCGCCGCGCCGCCGAAGCCGAGCCCCACGCCGAGGATGCCGCCGACGATACCGACGGCGATCGACTCGCCCATCACCTGGCCGACGATCCGGCTGGTCTTCCAGCCGAGTGCCTTCAGCGTGCCGAACTCACGGATCCGCCGCGTCACCGCGCTCATCGTCAGCAGGCTGGCCAGCAGGAACGCGGCAACGAGCACCGCGATCGCGAGCCACTTGCCAAGGTTGTTGACCAGCGTCGCCGCGCTGGACAGCGACCCGGTGACCTCGCTGGCCAGCGTGTTCTCGTCGGTGACGGTCGAGCCCGGGACATCCTTGGAGATCGTGCTCGCCAGCGAGTTGATGTCCTGGCCGCTGGTCGCCGCGACGTAGATCGTGTTGACGTCGTTCTTCAGGTCGGCGAGCGTCTGCGCCACGCCGAGCGGGATGTAGACGTCGGCCGGGTTGTCGCCCGCGGGCTCGCTGACGATCCCGATGATCTTGAAGTTGGTCGCCTTGGACTTCGAGTCGCCGATCGCGATCGTGCCGCCGACCTTGAGCTTGTTCGTGGTCGCGTAGCTCGCGTCGACGAGCGCGACGTCGGAGGAGTCGTCGGCCGTGCTGAAGGTCCGCCCGGAGCTGATCTTGCCGGTGCTGAGCGGGCCGAGCTCGCCGTTGGCGATGTCGACGCCGTTGACGGTGAAGCTGTTGATGTTGAAGTCTGCCCGGAAGCTGCTCGGGTTGCCGCTGCCGCCGCTGCCGCCGGTGCCGCCGCCACCGCCCCCGAAGCCACCGCCGCCACCGGTGTTGTTGAAGTTGATCGCCGGCACCGTGCCGGTGGTCGTCCGGTCGGTCAGCGTCAGCCCGCCGGCCGCCGCCGCCACATCCTGCAGACCGGCGATGCCGGTCACATCGGACGAGCTGATGGACGCCAGCGTGACATCACTGGTCAGCGTGTTGTCATCGATCTTGGTACCGGACTTGGGCCGGGAGCCCGACCCGATCCCCTGGGTGAAGCCGAACCCGAACCCGCCGCTGCTGCTGCTGCTGGCGGTCGGCGCCTTGGTCACGGTGATGTCCGTGCCAACGCCGTACAGCGAGTGCAGAACAGAAGCCTGGGCGTTCTTGACCCCGGCGGACGCCGCGGTCACGGTGATCACCAGGCCGATTCCCAGTGCCAGGCCTATCGCTATGAAAATCGCCTGGCGCATCCGGCGCCGCAGCTCACGCCATAGGTACGTGAAGAACATCGGACTCCTCAACGGACTCAGCAGTTAATGGCGGCGCGGATCCGCCGCGCCGGGGGGGAGGGCAAAGCACCCCGGCGCGGCATCCGCGCCAACCCTCATGCTGACGGCCATTCCTGAGGGGCCGCTGAACAACAACTGCGAAGCAGCACTATTCCCTGGCCTGCGTCAGCTTTCGCGCAGCGCCCGGATGCCCTCCCTGAGCGAGCCCATCGTGGCGATGACGGCCGACGGCTCGTAGCCGCAGTGCGCCATGCAGTTCGCGCACCGCGGGTCCTTGCCCCGCCCGTACTTGTCCCAGTCGGTCGTCTCGACCAGCTCCTTGTACGTCGAGACGTAGCCGTCGGACATCAGGTAGCAGGGCTTCTGCCAGCCGAACAGCGAGTACGACGGGATCGACCACGCGGTGCACTCGTACTCGACCTTGCCCTCGAGGAAGTCGAGGAACAGCGGCGTGTGCATCAGCCGCCACCGCTTGCGGCGGCCGTCCGCGAACGCCTTGCGGAACATCTCGCGGGTCTCTTCCACGCCGAGGAAGTGCTCCTGGTCGGGCGCTTTCTCGTAGGCGTAGCCCGGCGAGATCTGCATGTCGTCGACCTTCAGCTCGTCGTTGAGGAAGTTCAGCACGTCGATGACGGTCTGCGGCGTGTCGGTGTTGAAGAACGTGGTGTTCGTGTTGACCTTGAACCCGCGCTGCTGGGCCATCTTGATCGCCGCCACGGCCTGGTCGAACACGCCCTCCTTCGAGACCGACTCATCGTGCCGCTCGCGCAGCCCGTCGATGTGCACCACCCAGCGGAAGTACGGCGACGGGGTGAACTTGTCCAGCTTCTTCGGCAGCAGCAGCGCGTTCGTGCACAGGAACACGAACTTCTTGCGCTTGATCAGCTCCGCCACGATCACCTCGATCTGCGGGTGCATGAGCGGCTCGCCGCCGGCGATGGACACCATCGGCGCGCCGGACTCCTCGATCGCCGCTACCGCCTGCTCCACGGGCATCCGCTGCTTGAGCACCGAGGCCGGGTGCTGGATCTTGCCGCAGCCGGCGCACTTGAGATTGCAGGCGAAAAGCGGCTCCAGCTCGACGAGCAGCGGGAACTTCTTGTTGCCTGACAGCTTCTGCTTCATCAGGTGTGCCCCGATGCGCATGCTGACGCGAAGTGGCATGGACATTAGCGCCGTACCTCCCTGGGCAGGCCGAACTGTACTGATTCGGTTGTGGTGACACGCTCGGCCACCGTGACCGCGCCAAGCCCGGACAGCGCGGTGATGATCTCGCTGACCACCGCCGGGGGCGCGGACGCTCCCGCCGTGAGCCCGACCACGGAAACGCCGGACAGCCAGGACAACTCGATGTCCCCGGCGCCGTCGATCAGGTAGGCGGGCGTGCCCGCCCGCTGGGCCCGCTCCACCAGCCGCACCGAGTTGGAGGAGTTCTTCGACCCAGCGACGAGCACCAGGTCCGCCTCGGCGGCGACCGCCCGGACCGCCGCCTGCCTGTTGGTGGTGGCGTAGCAGATGTCGTCGCTGCCCGGAGCCCGCATCTGCGGGAACCGCTCGCGCAGCGCGGCCGCCACGTC
>JASHXJ010000454.1 GCA_030043595.1 Trebonia sp. | reverse complement strand
CCGCACGGGCGCTGGTGAGGCTGCGGGTGGCGGCAACGGAGGGGTCAGCATCCGGCCGGACGGGCTGGCCGAGGGGATCGCCCGGCTGCGCCGGGCGCTGCGCCGCGGCGCCCGTGTGGCCGACCCAGGCAACACGCTGGCCGTGGCACAGCTTGAGCTGCTCGCTGCCCTGGCCGAACATCCCGGCGCCCGTCCCGGGCAGCTGGCCCGCTTGCTGAACATGCGGCCCAACACCGTCACGACCATCGTCAACGCGCTCAGCTCGCGGGGCATGGTCCGCCGGGTCACCGCCGAGGCCGACCGCCGTGCCGTTGAGCTGAGCGTGACCGAGGCCGGGCAGCAGGCAGTGCTCGCGTGGCAGGCTACCAATGCCGCCGTGCTGCACCTGGCCCTGTCGACACTGCCGGCCAGGCAGCGCCGGGCCCTGACCGCCGCCGTGCCCGCGCTCGACGCCCTCGCGCGCGCTGTCGACCGGCTCGCCGATACGCCTGGCGTGCAAAGCGAGCCAGTTTCCTAACGCGCCCTCCAACGCGGTCGCGCCGGGCGGCACTGTCCCCACGACCACCCGGAACATGTCCGGTCGTAGTACGGCTGCGGTGAGCGCGGCCGGCCACTGCCCTGGCCCGCAGCCGAACACGACCGTCACCAGAACAGCCATCTGGCCAGGGGTCAGCCGGAGCATCCTGGCGACGGAGGGCGGCGGCGGCTGCATCTGGACCGTCGCCGTGCGGGGCATGCAGTCCGGGCGGGGCGCGATGAGCTCCCGGCTTACCGCGCCGGGCGGGACTAGCGGCAGCACGCCGCGTTCGGCCGCTGCCGCGAGCCATTCCGCGGGAGTGCGCGGATGCGCCATGTGCCCAGCCAGGTACGTCGTCGATACGGCGGCCGGCATCTCGTTCAGCGCCCAGGTGAGGCGCAGGGCGCTGACCGGCTCGTCGGGCGCGATCCCGAGCACGCAGGCGGCGTCTTCGGGCGCCGAACGCCAGGAGACGCTGTAGTTGAGGCAGGTGAGGTTCCCGCCCATCGGGTCCACCCGGGTGCCGAGGCGTGCCGCCCCCTCCAGAGGGATCAGGTATTCCGCCGGGCTTGACTTGTACAGCTGCCCCTCCGCGGAGCGGCGGACGAGCTGCCGGGAAACGAGCTGGTCGACGGCGGCGTGCACCTCGCCGACGCTGACGTTGTGGCGGCGGGCGAGCGCCGAGGGCAGCGGCAGCCGCCAGCCGGGCTCGTGGTTCACGAGCGACGCGGCGATGCGGTCAGCGAGGACTTCGGCCGCCTGGCGCGGCGGATCCGCGGCGCCAGGCCGTCGCCGGGAACGGCTCCCGGGTTGCTGCCCCCCGTCGGCTCCCCGCATGATCACTCCGCGTGGCGGCGCGACATCGTTGTCACCACCCGGCCGATGAGGATGATCAGCAGCACGATGACGAACAGCAGCAGCGCCGCGTCGTACGACAGGTACTGCGACGTCGCCGTGGGGTCGTCGTAGAAGGCCCAGATGGCATAGGTGAGATAGCCGACCGGTGAGTGGGTCAGCGCCAGGGACGGGTTGCTGACCGACCAGCTGGCGGTGTAGAGCAGCGGCGCTGTCTCACCCACGGAGACCGCGAGCGCCACCAGCAGTCCCGTGACGATCCCTGGCGTCGCGGCCTTCAGCACGACCTTGCGCAGCGTCCAGCCCAGCGGGATGCCGAGCGCGTCTGCCCCTTCCCGGTAGGACACCGGCACCTGGGCGAGGGAGGTCTCCACGGACTTGGTGATGTACGGGATGGCGAGCACGGACAGCACCAGGACTGCGGGGAGCAGTCCGTATCCCCAGTGGAAGCGGACCACGAGGGCCACGTACCCGACGTATCCCAGCACGATCGAGGGGATGCCCGCCAGTACCTCGTAGCAGCCGCGCAAGAAGCTGCGCCGCCTGCCGGTCGCGAACTCGGCAAGGTAGATGCCGGTGAGCAGGCTGACCGTCCCGGCCACGACCAGCACGCCGAACGTGATGGCCAGGGTCCCGGTGATGGCGTTCTCCAGCCCGCCACCGTTGCCTGAGGTCACCGTCGTGAGCACGTTCCACTGGAAATGCGGTATGGCCCTGGCGATCACGCCGCCCGCGAGCCATACGGTCGGCGCTATCACCAGGGCCAGGCACACGAAGCAGAGGATCCAGAACATGGCGTTGGCCGACCTGCGCCGCAGCGACACCGGGGGCGGGTCCCCTGGCCTGCGGACATTGCGGATGTCGCTGTCGCTCATCGGTTACAGCCCCCTTCCCACCGGCAGCGCGGTGCCGGACACCTTGCGCACGAGCAGCCGGGCCGCGATATTGGTCGCCAGCGTGATGACCATCAGGACAAGGGCGCACTCGGCCAGCGTCTTCAGCCAGAAACCGGTCGCCTCGCCGAGCGCGCCGTCAAGCTGGTTGACGATCGTGGCGGCGAACGTGGTCATCGCCGAGTAGACGTTGCTGGGGTACTGGCCGGTAATCGACCCGGAGACCATAGCCACCGCGATCGTCTCGCCGAGCGCCCGGCCGAGGCCGAGCACGACCGCGCCGATGATCCCTGAGCCGACCCAGGGCAGTGTCACGCGCCGGGCGCATTCCCAGTCCGACATGCCGAGCGCCAGGGCGCCTTCACGCGGCAGGATCGGCACCTGCCTGATGAGGTCCCGCGAGGTGGCGGCGATGATGGGGATGACCATGACGGCGAGTATCAGGCCGGAGTTGAGCAGCCCCAGGCCCGTGCCCGTGCTGCCGCCGAGATACTTCAGCACCGGGACGTCCGGCATGTTCCGCGCGATGACTGGCACGATGTGCCGGGAGATGAACGGGCCGAAGGTCAGCACCCCCCAGAGCCCGATGATCACGCTGGGGATCCCGGCGAGAAGCTCGAGGAACAGCCCGATCAGGTTGCCGAGGCGGCGGGGCAGCCGCTCGACGATGACCAGGGCCGCGCCGATCGACACCGGGACCGCGATGATCAGCGCGATCGCCGAGCTGGCCAGCGTGCCGGCGATGAGCGGCCCGGCGCCGAAGTCGGAGCCCTGCGGGTGGGGGATCCCGTCGGTCCTGATGACCGCCCCGTACCCGCTGCCCGGATTCCACGCGCTCGAGGTGAAGAAGCTCCAGCCGTTCAGCCGGATGGCTGGCAGTGCCTCGAGGGTGAGCGAAACGAGGATGAACGCGAGCGCGAGCGCGGGGATCACCGCGCCCGCCCCGCCAAGCCACTTGATCAGGCCGGCGCCGTTCATCCGGGCGCGCAGGCCGGCGAGGCTCCGGCGGGGAACCGGGCGAGAACCCGGCTCCCCACCGTGCCTCACCGCTGGCGCGGGGTCGGCCACGGTTAGCTGCCGATCTTCGCGATGAGCGCCTCGGAGGCGGTGAGCGCTATCGCGGGCAGCGGCTGGAAGTTCACCTGCGACAGGTACTTCGACGAGTTGCCCGTGGTGATCGCCCAGTAGAGCAGGGCCTTGATGTCCTGCGCCTTGTCCGCGCTCGGCTGGGTCGAGTTCACGATCGCGTATTCGTAGTTGATGATCGGGTACGCCCCGGACGCCTTGCTGTTGATCAGCGAGATCGCGCCGCTGGCCGGAATCGAGCTGAAGCTGGCCGCCGCAGCCGCGATAGTGGTGGCGTCCGGCAGCTCATACTGGCCGGCCCCGTTCGCCACCTCTGCTTCGCCGAGCCCTGCCGCGGTGGTCTTGGACTTGTAGCTGATCCCGATGTAGGCGACGCAGCCCGGGTTGGACTGGCAGCCGGACACCATGCCGCTGTTGCCCTTGAACGCCAGTTCGCCAGCCACCGACGGCCACGCGACCGTGGTGTCGTAGCCGACGGAGCTCGACCAGGCCGAGTCCTGATCGGACAGGTAGGAGGTGAACAGGAAGGTGTCACCGGAGCTGTCGGAGCGATGCAGCGGGACGACCTTCATGTCAGGCAGGGTCACGCCGGGGTTCAGCGCCGCGATCGCGGGGTCGTTCCACATGGTGATCTTGCCCTGGTACATCTCGGCGAGGACCGTCCCGTTCAGCTTCAGGGTGCCCTTGAAGCCCGGCAGGTTGTAGTTGATCATCTGCGCGGAGATCGCGAGCGGGATGTTCAGCAGTGTCGGGTACTGGCTCACGTCCGATGGTGACAGGTAGGCGTCCGACGCGCCGATGTCGGCGGTGCCGCCGGCTGCGGACGAGATCCCCGTGCCCGAGCCGGTGCCCGCCGTGGTGATCGTGACCTGCGGGAAAGCGGTCTTGTAGTCAGGCACCCACAGGTTGAACAGCGGGTAGAGCAGCGTACTGCCGGTCTCCGACAGCGACATGGACGACGACGCCGGGGTGGTCGGCAGCGCCGACGCCGCCGCCGACGCCGGGGCTGAGGTCGCCGGAGCCGACGAGGAAGACGACGACGAGGAGCTGC
>JASHXJ010000453.1 GCA_030043595.1 Trebonia sp. | reverse complement strand
GCGGCGGGGTACCCGCATTCGGTGCTGCCGCTGTCCGGTGTGACGCACATGACCCCGCAGGAGGTCGTCGCTGAGAACCTGCTGCTGCTGCAGGTGGAGTTCCTGCGGTCGGCTCTTTCCGGCGGCGGAATGTAGCCAGTCTCACATGCTGGAAGGGCCGTCCGATGCGGCATCCTGAGAGTAACTGGAATAGGTTCATGGACGTCGCCATGCGCGGGCAACCCCGGTCCGTCCATTCGGGGCGAGGGATGGCCTGGACACGCGTCGCGTTACGATCACGCTCAAGGCTCCGAGGACGCTGAAGGATGACTCAAGTATCGGACGCGCCCGCTAGAACGCGGGCGCAGATCTCCGAGCGGACCCTCCGCAAGGACAGGTGGTGGCAGGCGCCGGTCGTCGTCGTGACGCTGCTGACCATCTGGCTGACCTACGCGACGGTCCGCGTATTCACCGGGCACTGGTACTACGTACCGAAGTACCACTACCTGACGCCGTTCTACTCGCCCTGCGTCAGCGGCGAGTGCGTGCCGGGTTCGTCCACCCTGGGCCACTGGATCCCCGCCATACCCCCGATCATCCCGTACGCGTTCGTCTCGCTGGTGTTCGTGCTCGGGTTCCGGCTGACCTGTTACTACTACCGGCGCGCCTATTACCGGGCGTTCTGGCAGTCCCCGCCCAGCTGCGCGGTGCGCGAGCCGCACGCGAAGTACACCGGCGAGACCAGGTTCCCGCTGATCATGCAGAACCTGCACCGGTACTTCTTCTACGTGGTGATCGTGATCTCGGTGCTCAACACCTGGGACGTGGCCCAGGCGTTCCGCGGCCCGGACGGTAACTTCGGGTTCGGCCTCGGCTCGCTCATCATGCTGGCGAACGTGGTCCTGCTGTGGTGCTACACGCTGTCCTGCCACTCGTGCCGGCACATCACCGGCGGCCGGCTGAAGCACTTCTCCAGGCACCCGATCCGGTACTGGGCCTGGACGAAGGTGTCCTGGCTGAACGCGCGGCATATGCAGCTCGCCTGGACCACGCTGGGCACGCTGATGCTCACCGACCTGTACATCATGCTGGTCGCCAGCGGCGCCATCTCCGACCTTCGATTCTTCAATTAAGCCGAACGGGGATGCGGTTATGTCTTCCACCGAAATCGAGCGTCATTCCTACGACGTGGTAGTGATCGGCGCGGGTGGCTCAGGGCTGCGCGCGGCGATCGAGGCCCGCGCGCGCGGCAAGAAGACAGCGATCATCTCCAAGTCGCTGTTCGGCAAGGCGCACACGGTGATGGCCGAGGGCGGCGCCGCCGCCGCCATGGGCAACGTCAACCCCAACGACAACTGGCAGGTGCACTTCCGCGACACCATGCGCGGCGGCAAGTTCCTGAACAACCCGCGGATGGCCGAACTGCACGCCAAGGAGGCCCCGGACCGGGTCTGGGAACTCGAGGCGTGGGGCGCGCTGTTCGACCGGACCAAAGACGGCAAGATATCGCAGCGCAACTTCGGCGGGCACGAGTACCCGCGGCTCGCGCACGTGGGCGACCGGACCGGCCTGGAGATGATCCGGACCCTGCAGCAGCGGGTCGTGGCCTTGCAGCAGGCCGACTCTGCCGAGCTGGGCGACCCTGAGGCCATGATCCGGGTGTTCGCGGAGACGACGATCACGCGGCTCGTCAAGGACGGTACCGGCGCGCCGCGCATCGCCGGGGCTTTCGGGTACTTCCGGGACACCGGCCGGTTCGTGCTGTTCGAGGCGCCGACGGTGGTGCTGGCCACGGGCGGGATCGGGCGGACGTTCAAGGTCACCTCCAACTCCTGGGAGTACAGCGGCGACGGGCACGCGCTGGCGCTGCTGGCGGGCGCCGACCTGATCAACATGGAGTTCGTGCAGTTCCACCCCACCGGCATGGTGTGGCCGCCGTCGGTGCGCGGCATCCTCGTCACCGAGTCGGTGCGCGGTGACGGCGGCGTGCTGCGCAACTCCGAGGGCAACCGGTTCATGTTCGACTACGTGCCTGACGTGTTCCGCGCGCAGTACGCGGAGACCGAGGAAGAGGCCGACCGCTGGTACACCGACCCGGACCACAACCGGCGCCCGCCGGAGCTGCTCCCGCGTGACGAGGTCGCCCGGTCCATCAACTCCGAGATCAAGGCCGGCCGCGGGTCACCGCACGGCGGCGTGTTCCTCGACATCGCCTCCCGGCGGCCCGCCGAGGAGATCCTGCGGCGGCTGCCGTCCATGTACCACCAGTTCATCGAGCTCGCGGACGTGGACATCACCAAGCAGCCCATGGAGATCGGGCCGACGTGCCACTACGTGATGGGCGGCGTCGAGGTCGACCCGGACACCGCCGCCACAGACGTCCCCGGCCTGTTCGCGGCCGGCGAGGTGTCCGGCGGGATGCACGGCTCCAACAGGCTCGGCGGGAACTCGCTGTCTGACCTGCTGGTGTTCGGCAAGCGTGCGGGAGAAGGCGCCGCGGAGTACGTCGACTCGCTGTCCGGCCCGCGGCCCGCCGCCTCTGCCGCCTCTGTCGACGCGGCCGTGGCGGAGGCGCTCGCGCCGCTGGAGCGCGCCGAGGGCGAGAACCCCTACACGGTGCACGGCGAGCTGCAGCAGACCATGAACGACCTGGTCGGTCTCATCCGCCGCGAGACCGAGGTCAAGCAGGCGCTGACCGAGCTCGAGAAGTTCCGCGAGCGGGCGGCCCGCGTGTCGGTGCCGGGCGGCCGGGCCTACAACCCCGGCTGGCACGTGGCGCTGGACCTGCGGAACATGCTGCTCGTCGCCGAGTGCGTGGCACAGGCCGCCCTTGAGCGCCAGGAGTCGCGCGGCGGGCATACCCGCGAGGACTACCCCGCGATGTCCGCCGAGTGGCGCAAGGTCAACCTCGTCTGCGCGCTGACCGGGGACACGGTGTCACTGACCCGCAAGCCGCTGCCCGCGATGCGGCTGGACCTGCTCGCGCTGTTCGAGACGGCCGAGCTCAAGAAGTACATGACCGAGGAAGAACTGGCCGGGATCGCGCCGCCGTCGGCGCCATCGGCTGACGCTGTGTCGGAAGAGGGGCACTGATGGGGTACATGGCTGCACTGAAGGTCTGGCGCGGCGACGCCGGGTCCGGTGCGCTGACCGACTACAAGGTCGAGGTCAACGAGGGCGAGGTCGTCCTCGACGTCCTGCACCGGCTGCAGGCCACCCAGGCGGGCGACCTGGCGCTCCGCTGGAACTGCAAGGCCGGCAAGTGCGGGTCGTGCTCGATGGAGATCAACGGCCGGCCGCGGCTTGGCTGCATGACCCGGATGTCGACGTTCGACCCGGCGGACACCCTGACGATCACGCCGATGCGCACGTTCCCGGTCATCAGGGACCTGGTGACCGACGTGTCGTTCAACTACGCGAAGGCACGATCGATCCCGTCGTTCACGCCGGACCCGTCGATCAAGCCCGGCGAGTTCCGGATGCAGCAGGAGGACGTGAACCGGTCCCAGGAGTTCCGCAAGTGTATCGAGTGCTACCTGTGCCAGAACACGTGCCACGTGATCCGCGACCACGCCGAGAACGAGGCGCCGTTCGCCGGGCCGCGGTTCCTGATGCGGGTTGCGGAACTGGAAATGCACCCGTGTGATGAGGCGGACCGGCGGGACATCGCGCAGGACGACTTCGGCCTCGGCTACTGCAACATCACCAAGTGCTGCACCGAGGTCTGCCCCGAGCACATCAAGATCACCGACAACGCGCTGATCCCCCTCAAGGAACGCGTGGCGGGCCACAAGTACGACCCGCTGGTGTGGCTGGGCTCGAAGATCTCCCGCCGCCCGGCGAAGGCTGGCACCCCCGCCGTTCCCGGCAAGCGGTAAAGGGCCGCCCGCGCCCGGGATGAATGTGACATTCAGCCGCCTATAGGCGGCTCGATGTCACATTCATCCGGTACCGCGCGGGCACGGCAGGCGCTGGCGGCTCGCGCGGACCGTTTACTCGACGTGCCAGGTGTCCGCCGGAGTGGCGGCGCACGCCTCGATCTCCAGCGCGGCGCCGCTGGCGGACGACGGGGCCGTCACGCACAGGCCGGAGGCGGCGCTGACCACCTCGGTGGCGAGCGGGCCGGCGCTCGTCAGCTGCCACGTGGTGGCCGCTGCCGCGGAGCACGGCCCGAGCGACAGCGCCGAGCCGGCGGTGGCGGCGGCCGCCTCGGTCAGGCACTGGCCGCCCAGCCGCACCGTCCCATCGGACGCCGCCGTCCAGTCCTGGGACGCCGTGCTCGCGCAACTGGCCAGGACGACGGCCGTCCCCGCGGCAGCCAGGCACTTGCCCGGGTCGCCGGAGTAGACGGCGGCCGCCGGACGGTTCCAGTGCTCGCCAGACTGAACCGTGGTGTTCGCGCAGGTCGCCATCGTCGGCCGGCTGCCGTTGGCCGCGTTCGCTGCGGCGAAGTACAGGCACTTGCCGGACTGGGCGCTGACCAGCTCGCCGTCGGTGCCCGCGTGCCACTGCTGGTTGCTGAAGCCAGAAGAGCACCGCCACAGCAGCACGCTCGTCCCGCTCGCCGCCAGGCACTTGCCGAGGACGCGTATCGTGCCGTCCTGGACGACGGTCCACCTCTGGCCCGGCTGGCCGTCGCAGCTCCACAGGTTCACCAGCGTGCCGTTCGCCGTGCTCGACGACGGGTCGTCGAGGCACTTCCCTGTGCCGCCGACCTGCCTGACCTGCCCGGTGACGCCGCTGTCGGCCACGGCTGGCACGGTCCAGGTGAACGACACGGATCCCATGCCGCCCAGCCCGTCGGACGCGGAGACCGTGACGCTGTACGTGCCCGGCACCGACGGCCAGCCCGTTATCAGGCCGGAAGGGCTCATCGACAGGCCCGTGGGCAGCCCCGTCGCGGCGAAGGACGGCGTATAGCCAGGGTCGGGGTCGGACGCCGCGATCCGCAAGGAGACCGGGGTGCCGGCCGGGGTCCTGCGGTTGCCGGGAGAGTACACCGTGATCATCCCGGCCACGTCCCAGGTGAACGTCAGCGACGAAGGGACCGCGCCGGCCGAGGGGGTGACCGTCACCGCGTACTGCTGGCCCAGGTCCGATGCCAGGGGAGTCCCGGTGACCTGGCCGGACGGGCTCATCGTCAGGCCCGGCGGAAGGGCGCCGGGGTTTCCCGCGGCGGGCACGGTGTAGGTGACCGGCGTCAGGCCGTTCAGCGAGGTCAGCGTCTGCAGCTGCACGGGGCCGATCGGCGCGCCCGCCTGGCTGTACTGGGTGACCGGGCCGAGGAAGTCCTGGTCGACGTCGCCGTCGACGCCGGGAACGTCGCCGTTGCTCGTGTACTGCCAGAACGTATAGCTGTTCCACCCGGCGGGCAGCGCCGGGCTGGACACGTCGTACTCGGCGATCCACAGCGGATACCCGCCGAACGCGGTGCTGTCCCCGGTGCAGGCGTCCCACCAGCCGGCGGTGGTGTAGATGATCGGGGTCTTGCCGGTGTCCTGCTGGGCCTCGGCCAGGAACGCGCCGATCCACTGCACCATCGCGGCCTGGCTGAGCCCGTAGCACTGGTTGCTGTTCTTCTCGGTGTTGATGTACGGGTCGGGCTCGATGTCGAGCACGAGCGGCAGCATCTGGCCGCTCGTCTGGTACGCGGGGTCGGTCACCTTGCTGATCTCGTTGGTCCAGGCGTAGTCGGCCTGCTGCTTCGCGGTGCCGTTCCCCGTGGCCGTCGAGTCGTACGGGTTGGCGAACACGTACGGCATGACGTACAGCCCGGCCGCGACGGCCGCGGTCACGGCGTTGACGTAGTCCGCGTTCTTGTAGTAATTGCCCTCGGTCGCCTTGATGCCGACGAAGCTGTTGCCCGCCATCTGGACCTGCGTCCAGGTGGGCAGTTCCGCGCCGCCGACGTCGACCCCTGATGCGGATGACGTCACCGCCGCCGTGGCGTGGGTCGCGACCGCCGCCGGAATCGCCAGGCCTGTCATGATCATCAGCGCGCAGCCCGCGATACGGGCACTTCCCCGGAGCGCAGTCACGCGCGGGAGCCTACAAGGCTCCCGGTGCGAATGTGGGACGAATTGGTGATTAGGGTTCTGCTTTGCCTCTGATTAGGGTCTGCCTTTGCCTCGCCGTCGGCGGGCCGTGGATACGATGTCGACGGGCGCGGCACGCTGACCAGCATCTTCCCCGGCCGAGCGAGAGGGCGCGATGTACCCGCACATTACCTACCCGGAGGCCATCGTCGTCGGGCTGATCCAGGGTGTCACCGAGCTCTTTCCTGTGTCGAGCCTGGGCCATAACGTGCTCATCCCGGCGCTCGTCGGCGGCCGGTGGGCGCAGGACCTGAGCGTGTCCGCGCCGGAGTCGCCGTACCTGGCGTTCATCGTCGGGATGCACGTCGCCACCGCGCTCGCGATGATCATCTACTTCTGGCGGGACTGGCTCCGGATCGTCAGGGGCTTTGTCGGCTCGGTCGGGCACGTGCTCAGCCCGGCGCCGGGCACGCGGCGCTGGCAGCCGCAGACCGTCGAGCAGAAGCTCGCCTGGATGATCATCCTCGCGACGATCCCGGTCGGCATCGCGGGGCTCGCGCTCGAGCACGACTTCCGCGTCTACTTCAGCAAGCCCGTCCTGACCGCGGTGTTCCTCGCGGTGAACGGGCTCATCCTGTTCGCGGGCGAGGCGGCGCGCAGACGGCGGGCCGGCCTGGACGAGCAGCAGACCGTCGAAGACCGCCAGATGGCGGCCGTCGGCGGGCCAGGGATGGTGCGGCACGCCTCCGGGCAGCGGGCGCTGAAACTGCAGGAGGCGGCCATCGCGGTGCAAGCCGACCGGCGGCTTACCACGGTGGGGTGGCTGAGCGCGTTCGGCCTCGGCGCGTCGCAGATCTTCGCGCTGCTGCCCGGGATCAGCCGGGACGGCATCGTGATGGTGAGCGGGATGTTCCGCGGACTGTCCAGGCAGGACGCGGCCCGGTTCTCGTTCCTGCTCTCCGCGCCGGTGATCCTGGCGGCCGGCGTCCTCAAGGTGCCTGACCTCACGGGGCCGCTCGGCAACGGCGTACGCGGCCAGGTGCTGGTCGGGTCGATCCTGTCGGGCGTCGGCGCCTACTTCGCGCTCCGGTTCCTTGTCCGCTACTTCTCGCAGAACCGCACGCTGACGCCGTTCGCCATCTACTGCCTGGTGGTCGGCGTGGGAAGCGCCATCTACCTCGGCATCTCCTGAGCGGGACCGCGTCCGGGCCTGCGCCGGGCAGTCGGGCCGGATCGTTCGGGATAAATTCTTAGATCTGCTCGCCACGGGAGATGCGGCCGCGGACCCTGGCCCGTTCCTTAGCGTCGAGGATGGTCTTGCGCAGGCGGACCGCCGATGCGGTCACCTCGGCGCACTCGTCGTCGGCACAGAACTCCAGCGCCTGTTCCAGGCTGAGCAGCCTGGGCGGGACCAGGCGCTCGAGCTCTTCCCCCGTGGACTGCCGCACGTTGGTGACCTTGCGCTCGCGGGTGATGTTCACGTCCATGTCGTCGGCCCGCGAGTTCTCGCCCACGATCATGCCCTCGTAGACCTCGGTGCCGGGGGCGACGAACAGCGACCCGCGCTCCTGCAGGTTGAACATCGCGTACGAGGAGGCGGCACCGGAGCGGTCCGCGACCAGCGAGCCGGTCGCGCGGCCGCGCAGCGCGCCTGCCCAGGGCTCGTACCCCTCGAACACGTGGTGCGCGATGCCGGTGCCCCTGGTCTCGGTGAGGAACAGGGTGCGGAACCCGATCAGCCCGCGCGAGGGGACTCCGAACGCGAGCCGTACCCAGCCGGTGCCGTGGTTCGTCATCGACTCCATCCGGCCGCGCCGCACCGACACCAGCTGCGTCACGGCACCGAGGAACTCTTCTGGCACGTCGACCGAGAGCCGCTCGACGGGCTCGTAGAGCTCGCCGTCGATTTCCTTCGTCACGGCCGACGGGCGGCCGACGGTCAGCTCGTAGCCTTCCCTGCGCATGGTCTCGACCAGCACCGCCAGGGCCAGCTCACCGCGGCCGCGCACCTCCCAGGTGTCCGGGCGCTCGGTAGGCAGCACCTGCAGCGACACGTTGCCGACCAGTTCGCGATCGAGGCGGTCCTTGACCAGGCGCGCGGTGACCTTCGAGCCCTTGGCCTGTCCGGCCAGCGGGGAGGTGTTCACGCCGATCGTCATCGAGATCGCGGGCTCGTCGACGGTGATGAGCGGGAGCGGCCGTGGATCGTTCGGGTCGGCGAGGGTGTCCCCGATCATGATCTGCGGGATGCCGGCGATCGCGACGATGTCGCCGGGACCCGCTTCGTCCGTCTGCACCCTGTCGAGAGCCTCGGTGCGGAACAGCTCGGAGACCTTCACCCGCTCGATCGAGCCGTCGTGGCGGCACCAGGCCACCTGCTGGCCCCGGCTGATCGAGCCGTTGTAGATCCGGCAGAGCGCGATGCGCCCCAGGTAAGAGGAGGCGTCGAGGTTGGTGACGTGCGCCTGCAGCGGCGCGGTGGGGTCGTAGACGGGCGGCGGGACCGTCTCGCGGATCACGTCGAACAGCGGCTCAAGGCTGGTGCTGTCCGGCATCTCGCCGTCATCCGGGCGGGTTCTGCTGGCGCGGCCCGCGCGGGCGGCGGCGTACACGATCGGGAATTCGATCTGCTGCTCGCTCGCGTCCAGGTCGATGAACAGCTCGTAGCAGGCGTCGACGACCTCGGCGATCCGCGCGTCCGCACGGTCCACCTTGTTGATCACCACGATGACGGGGAGGTTCGCCTCCAGCGTCTTGCGCAGCACGAACCTCGTCTGCGGCAGCGGCCCCTCGCTCGCGTCGACAAGCAGCAGCACGCCGTCCACCATCGACAGGCCGCGTTCCACCTCGCCGCCGAAGTCCGCGTGCCCGGGGGTGTCGACGATGTTGATCGTCAGCCCGCCGTGCGTCACCGCCGTGTTCTTGGCCAGGATCGTGATGCCCTTTTCGCGCTCCAGGTCGCCTGAGTCCAGGACACGCTCATTGACCTGGGCGTTCGCGCGGAAGGCGCCGGACTGCCACAGCATCGCGTCCACGAGCGTGGTCTTGCCGTGGTCGACATGCGCCACTATCGCGACGTTGCGCAGGTCGTCGCGGGTCGCGACCTCGCCTGCGCTCGTCGCGGCGGTCGCGGTCATGGTCTGCTGTGCGGGCAACGTCAAGTCTCGCTCATTCGGCTTCGGGAGTGCGCCGCGCGAATCCGCGGCTGCTACCAGTCTAGTGCCGTCTAGTGCCGGCAGCCTTACCGGCTGACATCCCGCTGAGCCGGCCGGCCCGAAACGGTAGCATCTGTGGGGCAAGCGAGGCCCGCCCGTGGGGTCGGTCCACCGGTGCGGCAGGCTCCGCTCATCGTCGATTAGGAGCAGACCGAGATGACCCTTTTCCAGAGAGCGCACGACATACTCGCGGCCAAGGCCAACAAGGCGCTCGACGCCGCGGAGAAGCCCGACGAGATGCTCGACCTGTCCTACGAGCAGATGCTCGATCACCTCACCAAGGTCCGCCAGGCCCTGGTCACCGTCGCCGCCTCGCGCAAGCAGATCGAGCTGCAGGAGCAGCAGCTCCAGCATTCGGCTGACCACCTGCAGGACCAGGCGAAGGCGGCGCTGGCGCTTGGCAAGGAGGACCTGGCGCGGGAGGCACTGCAGCGCAAGGCAGCGGCGCAGGCCCAGATCGACGGCATGGAATCGCAGCACCAGCAGCTCAACGAGGAAGAGGAGAAGCTCGAGCAGACGCTGTCGGCGCTGCAGGCGCGGGTCAACCAGTTCCGCACGCAGAAGGAGACGCTGAAGGCCCAGTACACCGCGGCCAACGCGATGACCTCGGTAAACGAGAGCGTCGCCGGGATCTCCAGCACGCTGGGCGACTCCGGCGCGGCGCTGCAGCGGGCGCAGGACAAGATCGCTACCATGCAGGCGCGGGCCGGCGCCCTGGACGAGCTGCTGCAGTCCAGCGTGCTGGAGGACGTGGGCGGCAGCACCGACGACATCCAGAAGGAACTCGACGAGGCCGGATCAGCCGCCGACGTCGACCGCGAGCTCGCCGCGCTCAAGGCCCAGGTCGGCCCGGGCACCCCGGCGCCTGAGCTGCCCGCGGCTGACAGCTAGCGATCACGTACGGTGCACGCTCTATCGCGCGGTAGCACGCATTACCGCGCGATAGAGCCGTTAACCGGCAATACCGTTAACCGGCAATACGGAGACCTTCGGTAACAACGCCTACCGGCGGCGTTATAGCGGTCCACGGGCCGGAATTGAACGAAATCGACGGGCCGCCGCTGTGCTGGGGGGTAAGGAAAGCGTTCTGCAGCAGCGCGGGATCGCCAGCCGGGAAGTCGGGCTGAACCACCTGCGAGAACTGTATATAGCCACTGGATTCCTCTGTGTCGCCCGGCTGCAATTCGGATCCGAGCTCGAGCGACACCAACGGCGTCGTTCCCTGCAGCGATGAGTCATCGACCTGGGTGCACTGAGGCCCGTCACCGTAGAACTGCACAGCGCTCACGCCCTCGTCAAGCGGCAGGCTGCTCTGGGTGTCGACGAAGTCGTAGGTGGTGCCGAATATCGACGGCAGCGGGAGTGTGGAGTTCAGGTTCTTGAGCTGCAGCTCGAACGGCACGATCAGGTCGTGAGCAGTGTCGATGCTCAGGCACGACTGGGAGTCGAGGGTTCCCCCGCTTACCGCGGGCGCCTGGTCCGGCGCGACTGGAGCTCCCAGGCTGAGGGTCACAAGCGCAGAATTGCCGTTAGTCCCGGTCTCGGTAAACACGAATGTGGATGTGAATTCCGGCGCGGCCGCCGTAGCCGGAGCCGAGTCAGTTGCCGGTCCGGAAGACTCGACTGGAGATTCCGCGGTTGTCGCCGAGACAAATGGGGCCGCATGCGATGAACAGCCAGCGAGCGTGCCCGCAACAATAGCCGTGGCAATGATAAGCCGCCGCAAACCATCCTCCTGGAGTACTGACCAGGCGGTGCAAGGACATTGCGATATCCCCTGAGCCCGGCCGCCGATATCAGGTCACGGGAGAGCCGATGCCACAGCGAAACCATCCGGTCTTGCCGCTGGCCAAACCCCCGTGCCGGAAAGCATACCTGGGCAGGAAGCTTTGCGGGAAACGAAAACATATCAATTTCCAGGCACTGAGCGTAATCGTAGAATGCTTCTTTGCTGCCGGTTTGCTGCCGGTTTGTTGCCGGTTTGCTGCCGGTTGCTGCCGGGCGGACCCCTCGGCAGCTGCCCCGGCGAGCTGCCCTGGCGAGCTCTAAGGTAGCGCTGACCGCGAAGATAAGGCGATCGTCCGATGCGCGGCGGGGGGCCTTAGCACGACCCTCAGAGTACGGGGAAGACCATGGCGGGTTCCCCGTGACGGAGGAGGAATCATGCACCCCGACCTGATGCTCGAAGTGGCCAGGCAGCGGGCCGCCGAGCGGCGCGAGAGGGCCAGCAACGCCGCGCTGGCGCGAGCAGCGCGCAACGCGGCTCGCGCTCAGCGCGAGAGTGCCGAAGCTCCTGACGCGGTCGTGCTGCCGCCGATCCCGGACTACGTGGACGGCACGTTCCGCGGCGGCGAGAACCAGCTGCCGGCCGAGCACGCTGGCACGGGCAGCTAGCGGCCCGCGCCGGGATGGCGGAGAAATCGGGCGCGGGACACCGCGGCCCGGCTGGAATGTCAGACCCCCGTGTCATGCTGAGTCAGGAGATGAGCAGGCGCGGGACAAGTCCTGTCCTGGTTGGACGGGCAGCGGAGATGGCCGCCCTGGAGGCCGCGTTCGAGACGGTCCGACAGGGCGGTCCCGCCGCGCTGCTCATCGGCGGCGAGGCGGGAGTAGGCAAGACGCGGCTGATCGGCGAGTTCACCGCGAGCGCGCAGGCGGCGGGGGCCAGGGTGCTGGCTGGCGGATGCCTCGAACTCGGAGCCGACGGACTGCCGTTCGGCCCGTTCACCGCGATGCTGCGGGACCTGGTACGGGAGATCGGCGCCGACGAGGTCGTCGGCATGCTGCCGGGCAGCGGCCGGGCCGCAAGGGAGCTGGCGCGGCTGCTGCCCGAGCTCGCGGACCACGGCGACCCGGCAGCTGACAGCGCGGGCGCCACCGGGACCGCGGCCAGCTCTCCGGCCGCTGGCGAAGCTCGCGCCAGGCTCTTCGAGGAGTTCCTCACACTGCTTGAGCGGCTCGCCGAGCAGCGGCCGCTGGTTCTCGTGGTCGAGGACGCGCACTGGGCGGACCGGTCCAGCCGCGACCTGATCGCTTTCCTCATCGGCTATCAGCGCGCACTGCGCAACGTCCTCATCGTCGTGACGTTCCGGTCCGACGAACTGCACCGCGCTCACCCGCTGCGGCCGCTGCTCGCCGAGCTGGCCAGGATCGACTGGGTGGACCGGGCCGAACTGCCCCGGCTGAGCCGGGGGCAGGCCGAAGAGCTCGCGGCGGCGGTCCTCGGGCAGGTGCCCGACCGCGCGCTGACCGACGCCCTCTACGAGCGGGCCGAGGGCAACCCGCTCTTCACCGAGGAACTGCTCGCCTGCCCGGACGGCTCAGGCGAGATACCGGGCTCGCTCGCGGACCTGCTGCTGCAGGCGGTCCGGCGGCTGCCCGAAGACACGCAAGAGGTGCTGCGCGTGGCGAGCGCGGGGAGCGGCAGCACCAGCCACGCGCTGCTCGCCAAGGTCAC
>JASHXJ010000452.1 GCA_030043595.1 Trebonia sp. | reverse complement strand
GCAAGCCGGGGCCGCGGCTGCGCTTGCCTCGTCCCCGCCCGCCACGCGGCGCATGAGCAGTTCGCCGGCGGTGCGGCCGATCTCGCGCGAGTCGTAGCTGACCACCGTAACGCCTGGCGAGACGAGATCGGCGAGCTCGAAGTCGCCGAACCCGACGACTGCCACACGTCGCGTCCGTCCGCGCGCGGTTGGCGTGTGCTCCGCGGCGGCGAGCGCGCGCAGGGCGCGCAGCGTGTGCTCGCGGCTGCCGCACAGCACCGCGGTCACTGCGGAATCAAGCAGGCGCTGGGGGGCCAGCGTCGTCCAGGCCGGGTCCACAGCGAGCCCGGCCGCTTCCATCGCCTGGGCGTAACCCGCCATGAGCTGGCGGGACCGGTAGCCGGCCAGGTCGCCGTCGAGGTATCCGATCCGCCGGTGACCTTGCGCGATCAGGTGCGCGACCGCCGCCTTCGCGCCGCCGCGCTCGTCGGCGAGCACCAGGTCGGCGTCGGCCAGCTCGGGGGGCCGCAGGACGAACACGGTGGCCACGCCGGCCTCGATCTCCGATGCCAGGTACCCGTGGTCACCGGGGACGGGGGCGAAGATCAGGCCGTCGACCCGGCGCGCGCACAGCCTGAGGGCGAGCACCTCCTCGCGCGACGGTTCGCCGTCCGTCGAGCAGGCGAAGATGAGAAACCCGTGGTCGCGCGCCACCTCTTCCACGCCGCGGCACACCGCGGCGTACTCCGGGTCGCCGCAGTTATCGGCGATGAAGCCGAGCGTGGCGGTCCTGCCGGTGCGCAGCAGCCGTGCGCTCTCATTGCGCCGGAAGCCGAGATCCTCGATGGCGCCGATGACACGCTTGGTAGTCTCGGGAGTCACGCCAGGTTCACCGTTAACCACGCGGGACACCGTCTTAAGAGCGACGCCCGCCCGGTACGCGACGTCCTTCATTGTCGGCCTGGCGATGCCGCGCATCGCGTGCACCTGATTGTTCATTGCTTCCCCCCGGTAACAAGTTTGCTCAGCAATAGGGGGTGTTAACCCCGGAGGATCACCGCTCGAAACCCCGGAAATAATGAGACCGTGAGCCAAGGGGCGCAGGGGGAGCAGGAGCGGGAGCGGCTGACCGTGCTCGGCGGGCTGGCCGCTCTGTCGCTCGACGCGCTCTCCAGCGTCGCGTACGGGCCGGAGGCGATCCTCGTCGTGCTCGTCGCGGCAGGCGCCGCCGCGGTCAAGTACAGCCTGCCGATCACTGGCGCGATCGTGCTGCTGCTCGCCGCGCTGGTCATCTCCTACCAGCAGGTGATCGAGGCGTTCCCGAACGGCGGGGGCGCGTACGCGGTGTCGAAGAAGCACCTCGGCACGGTTCCGTCGCTGGTCGCCGCGGCATCGCTGATCGTCGACTACGTGCTGAACGCCGCGGTGGGCGTGTCGGCCGGCGTGGAGGCGCTGACCGCCGCCTTTCCCGCGCTGTACGGCGCGCGGGTCTGGCTGTGCCTGGGCGTGCTCGCGCTGATCACCGGCGTGAACCTGTGGGGGGTGGCCGAGTCGGCGCGCGTCTTCGCGGTGCCGACGATCGCGTTCATCGTCTCGATAGCGGTGGTGATCGTCGCCGGCGCGCTGCGCGGACACCCCGCGGTCCCGCTCGGTCACTCCCTCCCCTCGGTTACCGAGACCGTAGGGACGCTGCTGATACTGAAGGCATTCGCGTCAGGGTGCTCGGCGCTGACAGGGGTTGAGGCGATCGCTAACTCAGTGCCGCAGTTCCGCGTGCCGCGCGTCAGGCGTGCCCAGCACACCGAACTGTGGCTGGGCGTGCTGCTCGGCGCGATGCTGCTCGGGCTCGGCGCCCTGATCCACCGCTGGAACGTCGTGCCGCAGCCAGGGACGACGGTGCTGGCGCAGGTCACGGCGGGAGCCATCGGTCATGGCGCGCTGTTTTACATCATCCAGCTCATCACGCTGGTGCTGCTGTCGCTGGCGGCGAACACCTCGTTCGGCGGGCTGCCGGTGCTGGCCGGCCTGCTCGCGCACGACAACTTCCTGCCGCACGTGTTCGGCCTGCGCGCCGATCGCCGCGTGTTCCGCTACGGCGTCGGGGTACTCGCGGTGGCCGCGGCGCTGCTGCTGATCGCCGCCCGCGGCGACACCCAGGACCTGGTACCGCTGTTCGCCGTCGGCGTCTTCGTCGGCTTCACGCTTTCCCAGGTCGGCATGGTCAGGCACTGGCATTCCGAACGGTCCAGTGGCTGGCTCACCCGGGCATGGATCAACGGCATCGGAGCCGTCCTGACGTTCGCGGCCACCGTGATCGAGCTCGGCAGCAAGTTCCTCGAAGGGGCGTGGCTGGTCGCGGTGGTCATCCCGCTGCTCGTGCTCATGTTCCTGTGGGTGCGCCGGACGTACACGCGGATAGGCAGGCAGCTGGGCATCGGGGAGGTGCCGGCACACCCGGTCAAGCGGGCTTCGCTTGTGGTCGTCCCGGTGGCGGGCCTGTCCCGGCTCACCGCGGAGGGCATCTCCGCGGCGCTGTCGCTCGGCGAGGACGTCATCGCCGTGACGGTGGTGTTCACGGACTCCGACGACGAGTCGCACACTGATGTGGCGTTCCGGCAGGAATGGAACGAGTGGCGGCCGGAGGTTCAGCTCGTCACGCTCCGGTCGGCGCATCGCTCGATAGCCAAGCCGATCGTGTCCTACCTGCAGTCCATCGAGGCCGAGGACAAGTATCACCGGCTTGTCGTCCTGATCCCCGAGGTGCAGCCGGCCCGGCCATGGCAGTGGCTGCTGCACAACCAGCGCGGCCTGATCCTGGACCGCGCGATCCGCCGCGGCACTCAGAACGTCGTGCTGTGCAGGCTGCGGTACCGTCTCGGCACGCTCGCGGCAGACGCGGCCGATGCCCGCGCCACCCCCCAGTTACCGGCGACAGCGCGAAGGCTACCGCCCCGATAACGTAAGACACGCCAGTCGTCTGCTGGTGGCAAGATAGCGACATGGGTTCCTTCGCGGTGCTTAGGCGGTGACGATGCCAGCGCGCTCTCAGCTGCCGGTCGCCGTCGTGACCGGCGGGAACCGGGGGATCGGCCTGGAGGTCTGCCGGCAGCTGGCCGCGCTGGGATACGCGGTGGTGCTGGGCTCTCGTGACCTGCGCAAGGGGGAACTGGCGGCCAAGGAGATCGACCCTGAGGGCGAGCGAATCACGCCGTGTCACATCGAGGTCGACAACTCGCTCAATATCGAGGCGCTGGGCGAGTGGGTCAGGGAGCGGTTCGGCCGGGTCGACGTGATCGTGAACAACGCCTCGACGCCGCCCGACCAGTGGGCGATCGCCGGCAACACGGACCTGTCCCCGGTCGCGGAGGCGCTCGACATCAACCTGTTCGGAGCCTGGCGGGTGACCCAGACCCTGCTGCCGCTGCTGCGCTCGAGTCCGCGACCGCGCGTGGTGAACGTGTCGAGCGAAGGCGGCTCGATCGCCTTGATGCGCGGCGGCCGGCCCGCCTACAGCGTCTCGAAGGCGGCGCTCAACGCGCTGACCAGGCTGCTCGCTGGCGAGCTTTACAGGGACGGCATCCTGGTCAACGCGGTCTGCCCCGGCTGGATGTCGGACGGTGCCGCCCAGGGCGCCGCGGACGCGCGCGGCGGCGGGCGGTCTTACGCCCAGGGCGCGGCCAGCGTGGTGTGGGCGGTGACGCTGCCCAACGGCGGCCCGACCGGCACCTTCACCCGCGACGGCCGCGAGCTCCCCTGGTAGCCGCCGGTCAGTCGTTCCGCTCGGGCACGGCGAGCGGCCAGCCGCCCGCCGCGAGCCGGGAGCGCACCCGGGCGATGTCGGAGTCATGCGGCTGCGTATGGGTGACGGTGGCGATCGCCGCCTTGATCGTCTCAGCGGAGTCCGGGTCGATCGAGGTCGCCAGTTCGTCCGCGATCGCGCTGACCTCGCTCTCGGTCAGCTGGCTGCCCAGCAGCGCGAAGAGCGGAATGTAGTCGACGTCGGGCACGCCTTCGGGGTAGCCGGCCCGCAGCCATCCGATGATCTTGCTAAGGAAAGGTGGCAGCGCCATTTTCTGACCTTCTCGATGAGGTTGCCGGGCAGGACGGTGTCACTTGTGTGTCGCCGGGTGGCCGATCTGGTAGACCTCGTAGATGCCCCAGCCGATGGCGGCGAGCACGATGAGGAAGCACAGCACGGCGATCGCCGCCCCCACCACGCTGCCGCCGACGAGGACATCGGAGTCGGCCCCCGCCGTCCGCGCGGCGCGGGGTCCGCGCGCCAGAGAGGTAATGCCGACGGCGAATAGCGCCGGGAGGCCGGCGCCGGCGATCAGGCCGAACACCACGATCTTCCACAGTGCACTCAGGTTTATCCAGGACATTGCTCTGTTTCCCTGTCAGCTCAGGCCGCGGCGGCAGGCTCGGGCTCGGCCGGAGCGACCGTGCCTTTCCATTCCGCGTTCACGTTCTTGTGGTCCACCTTGGTGCCCCTGGACCTGTAGTAGATCAGCGCCGACAGCGCCGCGAGCACGATCAGGTCGACGATGACCCCGATGGTCCCGCCGACGCCGTGCGCGAGGCCGTAGGCGCCAGCGCCGACGATCCCGGCCGAGGGCAGCGTGAACACCCAGGCGGTGGCCATCCGGCCGGCCACGTTCCAGCGGACCTCCGCGCCCTTCTTGCCGAGGCCGGTGCCGATGATCGAGCCGGTGGCGACGTGCGTGGTGGACAGCGAGTAGCCGAAGCTGCTCGACAGCAGGATGACGGCGGCCGAGGCGGACTCGGCGGCCATGCCCTGCGGCGACTCGATCTCCACCAGGCCCTTGCCCAGGGTCCTGATGACCCGCCAGCCGCCGACGTAGGTGCCGACGCTGATCGCGAGCGCGCAGCACACGATCACCCAGATCGGCGCGTTGGACCCCTTGGCCAGCGTGCCGTTCGCGATGAGCGCGAGCGTGATGACGCCCATGGTCTTCTGCGCGTCGTTGGTGCCGTGCGCCAGCGAGACCATGCAGGCCGACCCGATCTGCCCGATCCGGAAGCCGTGCCCGCGCGCGGAGTCACTGAGGTTGCGGCTGATCCGGTACAGCATCCAGGTGCCCGAGGCGGCGACGAGCGCGGCGATGATCGGCGAGCACACGGCCGGGATGATGACCTTCGACACCAGCCCGTGCCACAGCACGGCGCTGCCGCCAGACGCGGCTATCGTCGAGCCGATCACCCCGCCGATGAGCGCGTGCGAGGAG
The DNA here is from genome assembly GCA_030043595.1 of Trebonia sp. GTDB lineage: Bacteria > Actinomycetota > Actinomycetes > Streptosporangiales > Streptosporangiaceae > Trebonia. The sequence continues at coordinate 4,371 of JASHXJ010000452.1, read as the reverse complement.
CTGGACGGGATCCCGAACAGCCAGGTGAGGAGGTTCCAGATGATCCCGCCCGCCAGGCCGGCCGCCACGACGGTGAGCGTGACCACCTGGGTGTTCACCAGGCCGCTGGCGATGGTGGCCGCCACGGCCAGGGACAGGAACGCGCCGACGAAGTTGAGCACCCCGGACACCGCGACCGCGACGCGCGGGGGCAGTGCCCCCGTAGCGATCGAGGTCGCCATGGCGTTCCCCGTGTCATGGAAACCGTTGGTGAAGTCGAAGCAAAGTGCCGTGATGACCACAAGGGCCAGCACCGTGTCGTTACTCACATCCCGACGGTAAGCCTGCCTTAGTGGGATCTGAAGATACCAATGGTGTGAAGAAGTCAAACATTACGGAAACAAAAGGTTACGGACAATATCGGACTTATACCGACGACGGCCGACGGGACGACAACCAGGCGTTCTCAGGCCGCCTCGTCTGGCGGCTGGTACCGGTACCCCATGCCTGGTTCGGTAATGAGCCAGCGGGGCCGTGCCGGGTCCGGTTCGAGCTTGCGGCGCAGCTGGGCCATGTACAGCCGCAGGTTTCCTGTCGCGTTGTCGTAACCCGGACCCCACACGTCGTTCAGCAGCTGTTTCTGGCTGAGCAGCTTGCCCGGGTTGCGCAGCAGGACCTCGAGCAGATGCCATTCGGTCGGCGTCAGCCGGATGTCGCCGTCCCCGTCGCCGTCCCCGTCGCCGTGCCGCGTCACGCGCTTGGCCGCGAGGTCCACGGTCAGGTCACCGAGCCGCACCCGGGGCGGATCGTCGGCCGCGCCCACCCGGCGGGTGGCCGCCCGCATCCGGGCGAGGAGTTCCTCGACGCCGAACGGCTTCGTGACGTAGTCGTCGGCTCCGGCGTCGAGCGCTTCGACCTTGTCGGAGCTGTCGGCACGCCCGGACAGCACGATGATCGGCGCGTCGGTCCAGCCGCGCAGCCCGGCGATCACCTCGACGCCGTCCATGTCCGGCAGCCCGAGGTCGAGGATCACCAGGTCCGGCGGGTGCGCGGCCGCGACGGTCAGCGCCTGCGCGGCGGTCGTCGCCGTATCCACCTCGTACTGCCGCACCCGGAGGTTGATCCGCAGCGCGCGCAGGATCTGCGGCTCGTCGTCGACGACCAGCACCCTGGTCACGGCGCCTGCCCTCTAGTCACCGGGCGCCGCTGGCAGCGAGACCGTCATCGTGAGCCCGCCGCCCGGCGTGTCCTCCGCGGTGAGGGTGCCGCCCATCGCCTCGGTCAGCCCCCTGGACAGGGCCAGGCCCAGTCCCACGCCGGTCGTGTTGTCGGTGTCACCGAGCCGCTGGAATGGCACGAACATCCGCTCCTTGTCCTGTTCCGGTATGCCCGGCCCGCGGTCGATCACGCGGAGTTCGACGCGGTCGCCGAGCACGCTGGCGGTCAGCAGCGGCGGCTTGCCGGCGGGGGAGTAGCGTAGCGCGTTCTCGGTGAGGTTGACCACCACCCGTTCCAGGATTGCCGGGTCCGCGAGGACGGCGGGTACCGACTCGGGGATGTCCACGTCGATGTCGCCGCCGAACGGATCCAGGTTGTCGAGCGCCCGCGCGACGATCTCGTCCAGCCCGGCAGGCCGCGGGAACAGCGACAGCGCGCCCGCTTGCAGCCTGCTCATGTCCAGCAGGTTCTCCACCAGGTGAGTGAGCCGGTCCAGGGACTCGTCGGCGGTGGCGAGCAGTTCCTCGGTGTCGGCGGCATCCAGCCGCACGTCCCGGGAGCGCAGCGAGGTGACGGCCGCCTTCGCCGAGGCCAGCGGGGTACGCAGGTCGTGGCTCACGGCGGCGAGCAGCGCGGTCCGCATCCGGTCGGCGGCCGCGATCGGCTTGGCCGCCTCGGCCTCCGCGGCGAGCCGCTCCTGCTCGAGCGCGACCCCGGCGTAGGTGGCGAAGGCGCCGAGCACCCGGCGGTCGCCGGCGGGCAGCGGACGGCCGGCCAGGGCGAGCGACAGGCTGTCGCTGATCGGCACGTTCACGTCCGCGTCATCGGGCCGGTCCACCGGGCGCTCTCCGGACGAGGCGAGCACGGTCCATCCGACGGCCGGCACGCGGGCCGCGCCGCCCTCGGCGGCCTTGGACTCCAGCAGGCTGGCCGAGCGCATCCCGAACGCTTCCCTGGCCCGCTCGAGCAGGGCGTCGAGCGCGCCCTGGCCGCGCAGGATGCTGCCCGCCGTTGTCGCGAGCAGCTCCGATTCCGCGTTGGCGCGGACCGCTTGCTTGGTGCGGCGGGCGGCGATGTCCACCACCCAGCTGACGACCAGCCCGACGGCGACGAACACCCCCAGCGCCAGCGCGTTGTTCGCCTCGGCGATCGTCCACTGGTGGATCGGCGGGGTGAAGTAGTAGTTGAGCAGCAGCGACCCGGCGACGGCCTCCAGCAGCGCGGGCACGAACCCGCCGGTCACCGCGACCGCGATCACGGCGACGAGGAAGACGAGCACGTCGCTGGTCAGGTTCGCGCCGGACCGGAAGCTGGCGAGCAGCACCGTCACCAGCGGCGCCAGGACCGCCGCGAGGATGTAGCCCGCGGCCTGCCGGCGCAGCGTGATGCCGCCCCGGTACCGGGGGAGCAGTCCCCACCGGCTGCCCGCGTGCGCGTGCGTGACGATGTGCACGTCGATCTGGCCGGAGTCGCGGATCGTGCGCGAGCCGATGCCCGGCCCGGTGAGGAGTGCGAGCAGCCACGGCCGGCGGCTCGCGCCGAGCACCAGCTGCGTGGCGTTCTCCGCCTGCGCGAAGGTGAGCAGCGCCTCCGAGATGTCGTCGCCGACGACCTGGTGGTAGCTGCCGCCGAGGGACTCGACGAGCTGACGCTGCCTGGCGAGGTTGGCCGGGTTGGCGCCGGTGAGCCCGTCCGACTTGGTGACGTGCACCGCGAGCAGGTCGCCTCCCGACGCCCTGGCGGCGATCCGCGCCGCGCGCCTGATCAGGGTGTCGCCCTCGGGTCCGCCGGTGAGGGCCACGACGACCCGCTCCCTGGCCTCCCAGGTGGTGCGGATGTCGTGTTCGGCGCGGTACTTCTGCAGCCCCTCGTCGACCTTGTCGGCCAGCCACAGCAGCGCGAGCTCGCGCAGCGCGGTCAGGTTGCCGGTCCGGAAGTAGTTGGTGAGCGCCGCGTCGATCTTCTCTGGCGGGTAGATGTTGCCGTGCGCCATCCGGCGGCGCAGCGCCTCGGCCGTCATGTCGACGAGCTCGACCTGGTCCGCGGCGCGCACCACCGCGTCGGGCACGGTTTCCCGCTGCGGCACCCCGGTGATCTGCTCGACGACGTCGTTCAGCGACTCCAGGTGCTGGATGTTCACCGCGGAGATCACGTCGATGCCCGCGTCCAGCAGTTCCTCGACGTCCTGCCACCTCTTGGCGTTGCGCGAGCCGGGCACGTTGGTGTGCGCGAGCTCGTCCACGAGCGCGATCTGCGGCCTGCGGGCGAGCACGGCGTCGACGTCCATCTCCTCGAACGTGGCGCCACGGTAGGACAGGCGTGCCCGGGGGACGATTTCCAGGCCGTCGAGGAGCGCCGCGGTGTGCTGGCGGCCGTGCGCCTCGGCGAACGCGACGACGACGTCCGCGCCGCGCTCGGCGCGCCGGTGCCCCTCGCCGAGCATGGCGTAGGTCTTGCCGACGCCCGCGGCGGCGCCCAGGTAGATGCGCAGTTGTCCCCGGGGCACCGCGCGGCCTTCAGAATGCCCGACCATACCCTCTATATTGCCCGCAAAGCCGCTGGTCACCAGCCCCGCCTAACGCTCTCCATGCGAGCGCGGGCGCCGCGGTCGCCGCGGGCGCCGCCTCAGCGCCGCGCCGAGAAGTACCGGTTTGCGTCCCGCTGCCACAGCAGGATGACCGTGATCAGCCCGATCAGCCAGATCACGATGCTGATTCCCTTGGTGGGGCGCAGGCCTGGCACGCCCAGCGTGACGAACAGGCCGAACGTGTCGACGGCGAACAGCACCGTGCCGGCGATCCTGGCCCAGGGACGGGCCTGCTTGCTGGCATAGGCGAGCCAGAGCCAGAGCGCGATGACGGCCGCCCCGGCGACGAGCACCTCGACGGTGGCGATTCCCGCGAGCGACTTGACGGCACTCGCAGAAAGCACCGGATGCCTGGCTACGAAGGCGTCCTTGATGTCCTTGATCCTCGTCAGGTTCACGAGCGTCCACAGCACGCTGAAACCCGCGCCCGCGTACATCAGCCAGGTGGCGGCGAACACGGACGTGGGCGGCCGCAGCGGCAGCGGCGCGGGCGTGTAGTGGGCCATCGCGTCCGTCGCCGACGGCGGCGGCCATGAAGGCGGGGAGGTCGGTGGCGGCCAGGAAGCCGGCTGCGCCGCTCCCGCGGC
>JASHXJ010000451.1 GCA_030043595.1 Trebonia sp. | reverse complement strand
TCGTGAATCTGCTGGGTGAACGGCCCCGACAGCATGACGGGGCAGCCGAAGGAGCGGATCTCGCGGGCGGTCGCGGTCATCCCCGCGTATTCGTGGACCTTGATGTGCTTGTCGTACCACGGGCCCTCGCGCTCACCCGGGGGACGGCCGGCCGCCGCGAGCGCCGCCGCCACGAACGGCCCGTACATCGTGTCCTTGTCTAGCAGCGCCGGAACGGGTGCGAGCGACGCGAGCAGCAGGCGCGCGACCGTGCTCTTGCCGGCTCCGGGCGGGCCGGCCACCACCCACGCGGGTGCGGGGACGCTCATGCGCAGCGAGGATACGGCGGACGGCGCGGCTGCGTCCATGCGCCCCCGTCAGCCCGATGGCACGTTCAGGCAGAACAAGGTGTTCAGTGCCTTAAGCAGCCATTGCGTGACCTCGAGGTTCTGCCCGCACGTGCCGAAGACCACCGCGAACTGCTGGTTAGCGTCCCGGATGACGCTAACCAGGGCTTTCGATGCCGCGGTGTCGTTCGTCAGCTGCTGCAGATAACTGATGACCTGGCCGAGGTTATCGAGGTTCTCGACATTCTCGCTGAGACTGTGGATGTCCTCGCAGACGCTCTCGCCGAAGGTCTCCGGATCGGAATCGCTGTCATCGGTCAGGAGGGCCAGTTCTTCTCTGTAGGCCACCGCGTCGGACTCGTCCTGCAGGCTTTCCTCGGTGGGCGGCAGGGAGTTTCCGGGCAGGGATACCGGATTGTCGTGAGCATTGGTGATGCCCTCGTCTACCCAGCTTTCCTGTTCCTGCGGTTCCTCCGGGCGTGACACATCGATGTCGATGTCCGGGTCGGGAATGAACGCCATTTGCTCGAGTGCCGCGGTCAGCACGGGTGCCTTGCCCGTGGCCGAGCCGGCGGTCCGGTGGATGAACGCCAGTGGCGAGGCGCAACTCGCTGAGGACGACGGCGAAGGCGATGACGTGTTCCCGCCCTGGCTGCTCGAGGAGGAACTGCTGCATGCGGCCAGCCCGGCAAGGCCCACCAAAAGCCCTGCCGCGCAGATGACTGTGGTCTGCCTGCGTGGCCAGCGCCGTGCTACGGCGCTCCGGCCACCCGGCCTGATTGGCGCCGTTGTCGTCCTCCTTTCGGTTTTGTGCCGGCCTGACTGTACGCCGCGGCGGACAATCAGGTCAATGCGCCAGCCGCAGGCTTCCTGATGGCATTTTCCCCGCGTGACCACGCCGCGCCGCCAGGTCGTCAAGAACCACTCACCCCATGGCCGCGAGCAGGGCGGCGACCGCCGACTCGGCTTCGGCACCCGCGGGCAATCGGGCCGGCAACGCCGGAATGCCGGCCAGGCGCCCGTCGGACTCGTACCGGGCGATCAGCCGCGGGTCTATATACGAGGCGCGGGCAACGGCCGGGGTGTCACCGAGCCAGTCCGCGACGCCACGGACGCTGGCATTGATCACGAGCCTGGCGGCCCGTGCCGAGGCCGGCAGGTCCGCCGTGGCCAGCAGCAGGGCCATCAGTACGGTGGCGTTCCAGGTACGGAACTCCTTGGCCGTGAAGTGGCCGCCCGCGTGCTCGGCGACGTAGGCGCTGACATCGTGGGAGTGCAGCGGGCGCCACTGCGAGCCTGGATCCACGAAGCAGAAGAGCGCCGCCAGCCCGTTGTCACTGCGGGCGAGCGCGCGCACCGTCGGCCGGACCGCCGGATCGTGCACGGTGATGTCCCGGCGCTTGCCCTCCTTGGCTACGTAGTCGAACACAAGGCCGTCCCGTCGCACGCTGACGTGTCGTTTCTCCAGCGTGGCGGCCCCGTAATGGTGATCGAGCTCGGCGTAGCGCTCGCCGCCGAGGCGGAACAAGCCGAGATCGATCAGGCGGACCGCGCTGGCCGCGACCCGGCCGCGGTCCAGCTGGCGATGCCGCAGGTCGCGCAGCGTCGCCGCGCGCAGCCGGGGCAGCGCGTCAGCGAACCGCAGCATGTGCGCGAACTTCTGCTCATCGCGCTGCTCCCGCCAGAGCTGGTGGTACCGGTACTGGGTCCGTCCCCGGCTGTCCACGCCGGTGGCCTGGATATGCCCGAGCGGGTCGGGCGAGATCCAGACACTGTTCCAGCCGGGCGGGATGGCCAGCCCGTTGATCCGCTGGATCGTCTCCGTGTCGCTGACCTGCGCGCCGGAAGCGTCCAGGTACGCGAAGCCCTCGCTTGTCCGCACCCGGGCGATGCCAGGGCTGCGCGGGTCGCTGCGCGTCAGCCCGGCAACCGCCGCAGGCTCTGCCACCACGCTGCCTTTATCGCCGCGCCTGGCTCTCGCTATTCCGCACGGTCGCTATTCCGCACGGTCAGCGCACGCCGGGACCCCTCGAGTCCGTCGTCCACCACCCTTATGGTTCCGGTGACCCTTGACCCTCGACAGCGCCGCGAAGGTCTCGTCCTGGAACGAGGCGGCAGAGCGGCTGCTCGGCTACAGCCGCGAGGACGCTATGGAGCACGGCCTGGCCCTGATCATCCCGGCTGAGTACCGCGCGCAGCACGTCGTCGGCTTCCACAAGGCGATGGACAGCGGCAAGCTCGCGCACGGTGGCGCCGTGGCGCGGGTGGAGGCCCGCACGGCATCCGGCGAGCGGCTCGTACTCGGCATGAGCCTCGGCCTGCTTCCCGGCGCGGACGGCAAGCCGGACGGCAAGCCGGGCGGAGTCGTCGCGGTGCTGCGCCCGCTGGCCGGACCCGCGGTCGAGTTCGTGCCCGCGCCCCCCGCATAAGCCCGCCAGCAGGAAGGCCCTGAACCCGTCACGCCCCGGCGTCGAATGTTCCGTGGCGTCCCGCGCCGCCGGCGAACCGGGCGGCGCCGGTTGCCGCCTCGGCCGCCAGCGCCAGCTGCCCGTGCGCGAACTCCGCTGCCATGGCCGCGGCCTCGTCGAGTCCTTGCTGGTCCAGCACTGACGCGCGGTCGCCGCGCAGGCAGGTCTGCGGGAACGCGGCAAGCTGCGCGGCCAGTTCCCGGGCCGCTACGAGCGCCTCGCCGGCCGGGACGACGCGGTTGGCGAGCCCGATCGCGGCCGCCTCGGCGGCCTCGACGGCGCGCCCGGTGAGGATCATGTCCATCGCCCGGCTGGTGCCGATCAGGCGGGGCAGGCGCACCGTGCCGCCGTCGATCAGCGGGACGCCCCAGCGCCGGCAGAAGACGCCGAACACGGCGGTTTCGTCGGCGACCCGCAGGTCGCACCACAGGGCCAGTTCCAGGCCGCCGGCCACCGCGTATCCCGCGACCGCGGCGATGACCGGCTTGGACAGCCGCAGCCGGCTGACTCCCATCGGCCCGTCACCGTCAGGGCTGACCCGGTTGCCGCGCTCGGTTCCGATCGCGGTCAGGTCGGCGCCCGAGCAGAAGACACCGCCCTCACCGTGCAGCACGGCGACGGCGGCGTCCGGGTCGGCGTCGAACGCGCGGAAGGCCGCGGCAAGCTGGGCTGCGGTGGAGCCGTCCACGGCGTTGCGCCGCGCGGGGCGGTGCAGGAACACGGTGGTGACCGGCCCCGACCGCTCAACCCGGACTGCCTGCTCGGTCATTTCCGTTCTCCTCGATCCTCGCTTGTCGTAGTAGCTTGCTGGCATGACCAGCGCGCACGAAGTGGTCGCGGCCTACTGGGCCGCCGCAGAGGCCCGGGACTGGGAAGCATTCGCCGCCCTGCTTGCCGACGACGTGGTCTACCACGGTCCGCAGACCAGGGAGGAGGTCCGCGGCAGGGAAGCCTACATCAGGTTCAACGTGGAGGGCTTCCGCTACGACTGGCACATCACGGTGCAGCAGATCGTCGGCGAAGGCCAGCACGCCGCCAGCTGGATTGAGTTCACCGGGCAAGAAGGCACCCAGCCAGGGCTGTGCTTCTTTGAGCTCGCAGACAACGGCAAGATCGCCCTGATCACCGACTTCTGGCCTGAGCCATACGAGCTTCCGGCCAGCCGCGCTCACCTGGTCGGACGGTACTGAGTCCCGGGCAGGCCGGGTTATCCCGCCCGGAGGGCGGGTGGCGGGTGGCTGTGCAGGACTTGCCCGCTGGGGCCGTACGCCGAGGTGGTGCCGTCCGGGTGCAGGACGAGCTGCCAGCCCCATCTATGGATGCAGACGTCATGGTGAAACTGACAGACTAGAACGCAATCGCTAACACTTGTCTTGCCGCCGTTCTTCTTGTGCTGCAGGTGGTGCACGTCGCACCAGGCGGCGGGGCGGCCGCAGCGGGGCCAGGCGCACCGCTTGTCGCGCAGGGCGACCGCGCGGCGGATATGGCCCGGGATGCTGTCCGAGTAGCCGATATCCAGCGGCAGCGAAGGCGTGCTGTACGGCCGGGGCAGCAGGCTGGTGCGCAGCAGCCCGGCGAGGCCGTTCGGGCCGGAGACGAAGTCGATCGCCAGCCGGGCGATGGCGTACCGGAGCGCATCCCGCGCGTCGGGGGAAAGCGGCTTTGACGTGGGCTGGTGCCCGGCAGCGGCCAGAGCGAGCTCGATGATCTTATCGACGATGGTCATGTCGGCGTGGCCGGTGACGACCGGGACGATCATCGCGTCGCAGGCGGCGGTCTCGGCGTCCTTGCCGACCAGGTAGCCAGGCTCGCCGGCGCAAGCGTTCAGCCAGGCCTGCTCCAGTCCGGAGGCGCCGGGCATCTGGCGCAGCTGAGACAGCGGGATGTGCGCGACCACCTGGGTGTCGGCGCCGGCCCGGTCGGGGACCATCCTGGCCCGGATGAGCAGCTCGCAGCCCAGCTGCAGCGCGTCGTGAAAGCGCTGGCCCTCGGTGCGGGTGTCCTCCGGGCCGTGCTTCTTGCCGTAGGCCTCCAGGACCGCCTGCACGGCGGCCGTGCACTCGGGCGTCAGATTCCCCCGCACGCAGCCCGCGCCCTCGAAGGTGGTGCCGACCTGCACGTACCTGTCGTCGAAGCCGTCGTCGCCGTCCGGGTCGGGATGCTGCGCCCGCCACTGCTCGTAGGCGGCGGCTGCGATGATCTTCAGCTCCTCCGCGGACACGCCGTCCGCCGCGGCGTCGAGCAGGATCTTGTCCGTGGTGCCGCGCAGTTCTTCCGGGAGCTTTTTCGTCAGCTCGGTGATCTCCATCCCGCAGGACTGCGAGATCAGCCCGGCGCCCATCGCGCCGGCCACGTCCCGGTGCTCGCGGAGCTGGCGCATCTGCCGCACAGCTGCCTTAGCGGCCTTCCTGGTCATCTGGGTCCTGGCGGCCAGCCACGAGGCCGAGGTACCGTACCCGTCGAGGTCGTGGGCGTCGGCGGCATCGAACCGGGCAAGCAGGCCCGCGTGCGCCACGGCCAGCTTCGCCTGCAGCTGCCCGAGCGAGATCAGCACGTCCCCGATGGCGGCGGTCGCCAGCTCGTCGGCCGCTGGGGAGTTGATGTAATCCAGCCCCGCGCGCGCCATCCGCAGCGCCTCGGCAACAGTGCCGGGCGCGCTGACGTGTGCCTGGTCGCTACCGGTACACATGCTGGATCACCTCCCCGGGATCTCCTGCCGCGCGGCCTTCTTCGCGGATTCAGACCATAATAGCACTCATATTCTATGTAGCACAATAGGTGGATCAAGATCTTTTTCGAATGCGGGCCATGTACTTGGCACCTGTCTTGTGGGCTTTGCCGCTGGGTCCTGAGTTCACAGGAGCGCGGGTGATGAGCACGGCCGGGCACCTGGTTCCTTGAAGGTCCCGGAGCCCAAGACAGCCAAGAACCGTGTCCACGTGGACGTCCAGGCAGGCGGCGCCCGCGGCGAGCCGCAGGAGATCCGCTGGGCGCGTGTGCTGGAGGCGGTCCAGCGCCTGACCGGGGCGGGTGCGACCGTGATCTGCCAGGACCTGCAGGACGGGTTCCGGATCACTTCGTCATGGCCGACCCGGAGGGGTCCGCTGGCGTGGAGCTGTTGACCGGGGTGGCTTCGGCGGTCACGCTTTGTGCGTGGCAGACGGTGCGGAGGATCTTCAGCTTTGGGACGCCGCGGCGCCCGCCTACGCGGGCCGGGCCGACAGCTTTTACCGGAGGATTCGCGGGTTCTTGTGGGACCGGCTGGGTGCCGTCCAGGACCTGGAGGTTCTTGACCTGGGATGCGGAGACGGCTGGCTGGCCGAGCAGATGCGCCAGGCCGGCGCCCAGGTCACCGGCATCGACGGGAGCACGGCGCTGCTGGCGCGGGCGCGCTCGTGGTATCCGGCGGTCGTCTTCGAGCAGCGCGATCTGGTTCTCGGCCTGCCCTGGCCGCGCCGGGTGTTCGACAGGATCGTCGCGCACATGGTGCTGATGGACATCCCGGTCCTGGACCGCCTGCTGGCTGACATCGCGGCCGCCCTGCGCCCTGGCGGGGTCTTCGTGTTCACGATCTTGCACCCGGCCTTCTTCGGCCGGGCCATCGTCGATGAAGGACCCGGCGGGCAGCGCTACCGGAAGGTCACCGGCTATCTCGGTCACGAAACCCGCTGGATCACGTCCTTCGGCGGTCACCGTCACTACCACCGCCCGCTCTCGTGGTATATCGAGCAACTGGCGGGGAACGGCCTAGTCGTCACCGGCATGCATGAGCCGCCGAGCCTCCCGCACGCGGAGATCCCCGAGGCGGACTGGACCGATTACCAGAAGTGGTTCGCTGCCATTCCCACGGTGCTGGCGATCTCGTGCACCCGCGGGCCTGATGTGGCAGGTGCCAGCCCGCGGCCGTGCGTGCGGCTGGAGTGCTAGGCCCTCATCCACTGTTTCCCAGCTGAAGACCGTTCCCCCGAAGTACAGGAGCACCCTCGGCGCTGCGCCGGGCCGTGACGAGAGCCGCGACCGTGCTGGCGGCAATCGGTCGCCCCAGTCGTTGATAGATGGCCTCGTATTCACGTTCAAGAGCCTGGCGCTGGCCCGGTGCAAGCCGGGCGTAAAACGACATCGTACGGACGATGGCCGT
>JASHXJ010000450.1 GCA_030043595.1 Trebonia sp. | reverse complement strand
CGATGCGCAGCTCGGCCGAATCCTCGAGCGGCTCGAGGAGCGGGTTGCGGAACGCGCCGAGGAAGATGGCCTCGACCAGGGTCTGGGTCGCCTTGCCGCCGGCGCCGTGCGACATCGTGACCCGCTCTTCCCTGACCCGCGGGGCGCGGCGGCGGGCCCGGTCGATGCGGTCGAGCACCTGCTGCTCTCGCTCGGCGACCGGCAGCTCGCGCCGGCCCGCGGGGTCGCCGGGGACGCCCGGGGCGGGGGCGCCGGACCGGTCCGCCTCCGCGTGGTCGTGCTCCCTGAGCGCCTCGTCGATCCAGCCGGTCATGGCTGGCCTGCCCGTACCGCCTCGGGAACCCGGCTGCGGTGCATCCGGCCGTAGTTGTAGTACGCCGCGCATGCGCCCTCCGGCGACACCATGCAGGTGCCGATCGGCGTCTCCGGCGTGCAGGCGGTCCCGAACACCTTGCATTCCCACGGCTTGAGCACGCCCTTGAGTACCTCGCCGCACTGGCATGCCTTCGGGTCGGCGACCCGTACCCCGGGAACCTCGAACAGCAGCTCCGCGTCCATCGCGGCGTACTTCTCGCGCACTTTCAGCGCGGAGTGCGAGATGAACCCGAGGCCGCGCCATTCGAAGTACGGGCGCAGTTCCATCGTCTCGCCGATCGCCTTCAGGGGGACCAGGTTGCCGTCCCACGGCACCACGCGCGAGTACTGGTTCTCCACCTCCGACCGGCCCTGTGACAGCTGCAGCATGAGCATGTAAATGGACTGCAGGATGTCCAGCGGCTCGAAGCCGGCCACCACGACCGGTTTCCCGTAGTCGCGCGCGATGAATTCGTACGGCCGGCAGCCGATGACCGTGGACACGTGCCCCGGGCCGATGAAGCCGTCGAGCCGCAGGTCGGGCGAGTCCAGGATGGCCTTGATCGCCGGGATGATCGTGACGTGGTTACAGAACACCGAGAAGTTCTGCAGGCCCTCGGCGGACGCGCGCAGCATGGTCATCGCGGTGGACGGCGCCGTTGTCTCGAAGCCGATCGCCATGAACACGACCCGCCGGTCGGGGTTCTGCCTGGCGATCTTGAGAGAGTCGAGCGGCGAGTAGACCATGCGGATGTCGGTGCCGTTCGCCTTGGCGTCGAAGAACGACCCGTGGCTCCCCGGCACTCGCATCATGTCGCCGAACGACGTCATGATCACGTCCGGTCGCGAGGCCAGGTGCATGGCGTCGTCGACGCGCCCCATCGGGATCACGCACACAGGGCACCCGGGGCCGTGCACGAGCGTGATCGACTCGGGCAGGTAATCCTCGAGGCCGTGCTTGTAGATCGTGTGGGTGTGCCCGCCGCACACCTCCATGAGCTTGTACTGACGGCCCGGCTCGCACAGCGCCGCGATCTTGGCGGCGAGCGCGTGCGCCTTGTCCGCGTCACGGAATTCGTCGACGAACCGCATCGTCCGATCTCCTCCCTGTTGGCAGAGACCAGCCGGCCTCCCTGTTGGCAGAAACCAGCCGGCCTATTCGATCAGTGACTCGCGCAGCGCGGCGATCTCGTCCTCGTAGGCCTGGCCGATCCCCTCGAGGAATGCCATGGCCGCCGCCGCCTCGGCCTCGTCGATCTTGGACAGGGCGAAGCCGACGTGGATGAGCACCCACTCCCCCGGCTTGGGCGGGTCGTCGGCGAGCAGGCCGATATTGATCAGCCTTTTCACTCCGCTCACGCTCACCTTGGCGAGGTCCGGCTGCTCGGGGTGCAGCTCGATAACCTCACCGGGTATGCCCAGGCACACGTGACTCCTCCTTCGCGGTTGCGCTGGCCGTGCCGAGAGCCATGGTCGTGAGCTCCCAGAACACCTGGTAGATCGTGGTCTGTGCCTCCTGGATCCGGTGGATCGACGCGGACGGCGCGACGAACAGGTAGTCGATGCTGTCCAGCTCGGCCATCTTCCCGCCCTCGTACCCGGCCAGACCGATGGTGAGCATCCCGCGCCGGCCCGCCTCGTCGAAGGCGCGGAGCAGGTTCGCGGAGTTGCCGCTTGTCGACAGGCCGACCGCGATGTCGTTACGACCGCCGAACGCGGCGAGCTGCCTGGAGAACACGACGTCGACGCCGATGTCATTGCACAGCGCGGTCACCACCGACGTGTCGTTGGCCAGCCCGAACGCCGGCAGCGGGCGGGTGTCCCCGCCCGGGTGCAGGAACAGCGTGGCGAGCTGCTGCGCGTCGGTGGCGCTGCCGCCGTTGCCGAAGGCGAAGAGCCGGCCGCCTGCCGCGAACCGGGCCGCGGCCTGGCGCGCGCACTCCGCGAGCCGGGCGCCGTCCCTGGCGCTGATTTCGCGCCGCAGCTGGAGGATCTCCCCGGCCTTGGCGACCGTTGAGGCGCGAACCTGGTCGAGCACGGCCGACAGGTCGCCCGTGCCGGCGTAGAGGAAGGGGTAGAGCGACTGCATCGATCCCGCGCCGCCGTCTTCTCCCCTGGTCATCAGGTCACCTCCCCACGAGGGCGATCGCCTCGCCGGCGTGCACCAGGATCGTGTCGCCGACAGCGGCGGCCACGAGAGCCACGCTGACCTCTTCCTCGCCCTGCCCGGTGTCCACCACGGCCAGCGCGTCAGGGAGCAGCCGTACCACCCGCACCTCGACGGCGACGTCCGAGCACGTGATGCAGATGTCGCCGTGGCATTCGGGCACGGTGCCCGGCGGCCGCTCGGCGGTCATCGCACGACGCCGGGGTCGAGCACTCCCGGCTGCTCGAAGAACACGTGCACCAGCTCCCACAAAATGTGGTACGTGGTCACATGCAGCTCCTTGACCACCCGGGGATCTGCCGATGACACAGCCAGCACGTGGTCGACGGCGGGGCTCGTCGCTATCCGGCCGGTCTGCTTTTCTGCTGGCGCAGACCAGCCGGGCTTGCCTGTTGGCGCATCACCGCCGGCCCCGCCCACAAGGGCGATGGTCAGCAGGCCGAGCTCCCGCGCCGCCTCGAGGCCGGCCAGCACGCTGGGGCTGTCCCCGTCGGCACAGATCCCGAGGGCGATGTCCGCGGGGTCGGCCAGGACGCGGATCTGATGCGCGAAGATCGCGTCCACGCCCTCGCGCTCGGCTATCCCGGTGACCGTGGCCACGTCGGTTGTCAGCGAGATGGCCGGGAGCGCGCGCTTGCCGACGATCACCGGGTGCACGAACTCCACCGCGACATGCTGGGCGTCAGTGCTGGGCCCGCCGGCGCCGAACACGACAAGCTTGCCGCCGCGGTGGAAGCGGACCGCCATCGCGTGACAGGCCTCGGCTACCGCTCCGGCCTGCT
>JASHXJ010000449.1 GCA_030043595.1 Trebonia sp. | reverse complement strand
GCCTGCCGTCGGCGCGCCGCCATCCGCAGCCCCCGGGGAGGCGCCGCGACCGCGATGCGAAAGTGGTCGGCTGCGACACGGCTGGGCGCCGCTCCGGTAGACGCCGCTCCAGGCGCCCCTAGGTAGGCGCCGCTCCTGACGCCGCTCATGGCGCCCCTTAGGTAGGCGCCGCTGCTGACGCCGCTGCTGGCGCCGCTGCTGACGCCGCTGCTGACGCCGCTCGGGCAAGCCCCGGCCGTAACATCAGCCACTTTCGGGTCATTGCCAGCTGCAGCATCATCAGCCGCTCCGGAACTCGTCCCAGTTGTAACGTCAGCCACTTCCGTTGGCCTTGTATGCGCCCCGACCATTTTTACGCCCGTTTTGCCCCGATATGGGGTGCGGGACACATACAAAGACGCCTGTTCAGCCGAGGTCGCGCGGGCGCATCCGGCGCGGGCTCGCGGCTGCGTGCTTGCCGCGAGCGGGCGCGACCGCCCCGCGCGCGTGCAGTGGCTGGTGGGTCGTGTGGTCGCCGGTCCGCTGCGCCGGGATCAGGACCAGGAGCGCGGGCGATGCCGCGGCCACATCGCGGCCGCCACCGCGGCCAAAGGAGAACGGAAGGGTCCTGGCTGTCCACCGCGCGGTGCGCTGAGCCCATGTACGCATTACTGCTCCTTGCTTGAGATCAGGGGGTTGGTAGCTGCGCCGGGACCCGCGCGGGATACGGTCCCCGTCACACTTGAGAGTTGGGCTACAACTTTCCGTAATCAAATTTTGGTACACACGACCCGGTGCTGTCACGCACCGAGGCCGCTCGGGTACAGTGCGCAACGCTAACATCCACGGGTGGGGTGCGCGCAAGAGTCTTAATCGCAATGAGATCTGCGCTGTGCGCTAAGGCTGCGACCCGTTGCGAATTGCCCCGATATGGCCCTAGCAGATGTCCAGGAAACGGTCCAGAACGCGCACGCCGAAACGCAGGCCGTCCACCGGAACCCGCTCGTCGATACCGTGGAACATTCCGGAAAAATCCACGTTTGGCGGCAGTTTGAGCGGGCTGAACCCAAAGCACCTGATTCCCAGCTTGCTGAACCACTTGGCATCGGTCCCGCCAGACAGGCAGTACGGCACGACCGTGGCCTGCGGATCCTCGGCCAACAGGGCGGCGGACATCGCCTCGTACAGTGCCCCGTCCGCGGTAGTTTCCACCGCTATGTCATGGTGAATAATCTCACGCCGGACGGCGCTGCCGAGCAGCTTGTCGATCTGCGCGAAGAACTCTTCCTCATAGCCGGGAAGGAACCGTCCGTCAATTTCGGCCGACGCCGTTTGCGGGATAACATTGACTTTATATCCCGCCTTGAGACTTGTCGGATTTGCCGTATTTTTCAGCGTAGCGCCTACCATGCGGCCCATCGCGCCAAGTTTCCCGATAATGGCTTCTGGGTCTTCGGGGTCGAATTCGACACCGAGCGCCGCGCTGGCCGCCTCGAGCATCACCCGTACCGACTCAGATAGCCGCACGGGCCACTCGTGTCGCCCGATCCGCGCCACCACCTCGGCCAGTTCGGTGACCGCGTTGTCGGGGTTGATCATCGACCCGTGCCCGGCCGTCCCCGTCGCGGTCAGCCGCAGCCAGGCAATGCCCTTCTCCGCCGTCTGCAGGGCGTACATCCGCTTGCCGCCGAACTCCACGCTGAACCCGCCGACCTCGCCGATCGCCTCGGTGACCCCCTCGAACAGATGGGTGTGCTCTTCTGCCAGGAACCGCGCGCCCCAGTTGCCGCCCGCCTCCTCATCAGCGGTGAACGCCAGCACGACATCGCGGGCCGGCTTGCGACCCTCGCGGAGCCGCTGCCGGATGACGGCCAGCACGATCGCGTCCATGTCCTTCATATCGACCGCGCCGCGTCCCCAGACGAACCCGTCCGCGATCTCCCCGCCGAAGGGGTACCGCTGCCAGTCCGCCGCGCTGGCGGGAACCACGTCCAGGTGCCCGTGAATCAGCAGGGCGGGCCTGCCGGGGTCCTCGCCCTCGACACGGGCGACGAGGCTGGTGCGCCTCGGGTGCGGCTCGAGCACCACCGGCCCGAGCCCGACATCACCGAGCAGCTGCGCGACGTACTCGGCCGCCTCCCGCTCCCCCGGTCCAGAGTGGTCCCCCGGGTTCGTCGTGTCGATCCTGATCAGGTCACGGCAGATGGCCACGACCTCGTCTTCGGCTGCCGGCGCGCCGGCGCGGGCTGGGTTCTCGGTCACCGTTCTATCGTCGCACCGAGCAGACCCCGCCGGGGAGAGCAGCCCTACGGGTAGCGGCAGGTCAGCCGGGAGGATGTACCGTCGTTGGCTTCGCTTAGTGGCGCTAGGTTTGCTACCCTAGGCCAGCCGATGTGAACAGCATCGCCGGTCCGGGTGGCGGAATAGGCAGACGCGCTAGCTTGAGGTGCTAGTGCCCGTTAAGGGCGTGGGGGTTCAAGTCCCCCCTCGGACACCCAAACCGGGGAAATTTCCCCTAAACCAGGCATCACTCGAACACGCAGCTTTGGTGGCCCCTCAGTCTGGCTGCCTGCTAGCCGACGCGCCGTCCCGGTCCTCCCGGCGCGGAGGCCGACCATGACCGCGCCGCTCATCGCCCCTGTCATTCCCCCGCGTGCCCGGCTTGGCACCCCCGAGCACGGCAGGCCGGCTACGGCCCGCCGCCTGCCCGTCGCCGCCGCGCCTGAAATACTTTCGGTTCCGGAAGACGTGCTGTACGGGTTCGGCCGGATGGACCAGTCGGGCCGGGTCGCC
>JASHXJ010000448.1 GCA_030043595.1 Trebonia sp. | reverse complement strand
GGCCCATTTCACGCTCGGCGGTGTTGGGTGCCGGCCCCAACACAGCCTGCTAGAGCTGCATGTGTGACAATCGCGGCGTCGCGGAACGGGTACACTGCCATGGATGCGCATCGATTCGCTGACCGCCGTCGACGTGCACGTGCACATCGAGGCCGACGGCCATGGCTGCTTCTCCCTCGACGACGAGCTGCTCGCCGCCTCCGCGAAGTACTTCCGGGCGGACCACGACCGCTCGCCCACCCTGGAGAAGATCGCGGACATGTACCGGTCGCTGCGGATGGCGGCCGTCGTCTTCACCGTCGACGCGGGCACGTTCACCGGGCACCCGGCGCTGTCCAGCGAGGAGATCGCCGACAAGGCGCGCGAGCACGCGGACGTGCTGATCCCCTTCGGCTCGGTCGACCCGCTGCGCGGGGCCGCCGCCGTCGAGCAGGCGCGGCGGCTGGTCACTGAGCACGGCGCGCGCGGCTTCAAGTTCCACCCGTCGCTGCAGGGGTTCTCGCCCGCCGACCCGCGGTTCTACCCGCTCTGGGAGCAGATCGAGTCGCTGCGCGTGCCGGCGCTCTTCCATACCGGCCAGACCGGCATCGGCGCCGGGCTGCCCGGCGGCCGGGGGATCAAGCTGCGGCTGTCGGACCCGATGCTGCTCGACGACGTGGCCGCGGACTTCCCCGGCCTGACGGTGATCCTGGCGCATCCGTCGGTGCCGTGGGCGGACTCGGCGATCTCGATGGCGACGCACAAGTCCAACGTGTACATCGACCTGTCGGGCTGGTCGCCCAAGTACTTCCCGCCGTCCCTGGTCCGGGCGGCCAACTCCTACCTGCAGGACAAGGTCCTGTTCGGCACCGACTTCCCGCTGCTGACCCCGGAGCGCTGGCTGCGTGACTTCGAGACGCTGGACATCAAGCCCGACGTCCGCCCGAAGATCCTCAAGGACAACGCCGTGGCCCTGCTGGGCCTGTAGCCCCCTGATGATCATCCACAGTGGCGGATGCTTATCCACACGGGGTTTGCCCCGGTGAGGTGCGGTGCCGGACGCGGTTATGCACAGGTAGTCCACCGGTTCCGGCGCCCTGGCCACAACGCCGCCCGGTGTTGCGCACACCATGATCCACAGGGGCTGTGGAAAACCGGGGGCCCGAGCCGGCGATCCCGGCGTGCACGCTAGCCAGACAGGCCCAGGTGGGGGAGCAGGTCCGCGATCGACTCCAGGACGAGCGGGCTGCCCGGCAGGTCGGCCCGCGCCGCGACCGCGGACAGCTCCTCGCGGGTCGAGGCGCCGGTCAGCACGCCCGCGACCACGCCCGCGCCCGCTCGCAGGCCGGACTCCACGTCGCTCGGCGTGTCCCCGGCCACCGCGAGCTCGGCGACCGAACCGCCGCCAAGGCGCAGCAGCGCGGTGAGCGGCAGGTCGGGCCAGGGCCGGCCGCGGCCGGCGTCGGCCGGGGAGAGCAGGAGGTCGACCATGTCAGACCAGCCCAGCGCGGAAACGATCGCGTCCCGCGTCGCCGGGGAGAACCCGGTCGCCAGGCAGACCCTGATCCCCGCGCGGCGGCATGCGGCGAAGACGTCCGTGGCGCCGGGCATCGGCGCGACCTTGCCGGCGCTGACCGCCCCGGCGTAGTGCCTCTCGAACGACGCGTTGGCTTCCTGCGCGTCCTGCTCGTCGCCGAGGATGTGCCGGAACACCTCGATCTTCGACTGGCCCATCGAGGCCCGCACGTGCTTCATCGCCTGGTTGAAGGCGGCTGCGGGGAGGTTGTGGGCGGTGATCGCGGCGGTGAACGCGGCCATCACGGTCCCCTCGTCGCGGACGGTGGTGCCCGCCATGTCCAGGCAGGCGACGGTGATTCGGCTCATGACAGGAAGGTCTCCTCGGCGATCGCGGGGGAACAGGTCATGCCTCGCCCGCCCGGGCCGGTGACGAGCACCACCCCCGGGGCGACCTCGGACCGGTGATAGAGCGCGCCGTCGCCGGCCACCTCGCTGTAGACGCCGGCCCATCGGCGCTGCACCCTCGGCAACGGCGCGCCGAGCAGCGCCTCGGCGCGGGCCCGCAGGTGGTCGTAGGCGTCCTCGTCCACGTCGAAGGTGAACGGCTCGTCGTAGGAGTGCGTGTCGCCGATCGTCAGCCCGCCGTCGGCGCGCTGCACCAGCAGCAGTTGCGCGCGGGCCGCGGCGGCCACCGGGGTCTGCGGGCCGAGCAGCGCGCGCGCCGGCACGTCGTAGGCGGGGTAGTAGCGCAGCGAGTCGCCGTCGGCGACCGAGGTGGTCAGCCGGCCCGGAAACGGCAGCGTCTGCAGCATCTGCAGCCGTACCCGGCGCAGCGCGTGCGGCGAGGACGCCAGGTGCGGCCCGGCCACGCCGGTGAAGTTCGCGCCGGTGCACAAGACCACGAGGTCGCCGCGATGCCACGTCCCCCGGTGGTCGCGCACCCCGTGCGCGCTGACCTCGACGGCCTCGTGGCCGGGGAGCCATTGGTACCCGGGGCGGTCCCCGGCGAGCGCCGCGCGCAGTGCGGGGAGCGCGAGCCTGGGCTCCACGATCGCGTCGGCCCGGCACAGCAGCCCGCCGAGGAACTCCCCGCGCAGCGCGGGGTTCGCGGTGCGCACGCCGCCCGGGTCGAGCAGTTCGAAGTCCCGCTGCTTGGCGTCCGGCAGGTCGGCCGCCTCCTGGAGCACCTTGAGCTCGGCCGGATCCGTGGCGATCGTCAGCGACCCGGCTCGCCGGAAGCCGATCCCCGGTGCGCCCGCGGCGATCTCTTCCCACAGCTCGCGGGCGCGCAGCGCCAGGGCGAGTTCCGGGCCGGCCCGGCGGCCGCTCACCCAGATGAGGCCGAAGTTCCGCACGCTCGCGCCGCGTGCTTCCGGCTCCCGCTCCAGGTGGACGACCCCGAATCCGTGCCGCCGCGCCATGCACGCGTGCATCGTGCCGAGCACGCCGCCGCCGACGATCACCACCCGCCCAGGCTGACCAGTCACAGGCAACAAGTATAGCCAGCCGCTAACTTGTATAGCCAAGTTGC
>JASHXJ010000058.1 GCA_030043595.1 Trebonia sp. | reverse complement strand
CCGCCGCCGCGACGCTGGACGGCGTCGATGTGGTCGTGGTCGTCGACGACGGCTCGCGCGATGGCACGGCGCGCGCCGCGCGCGAGGCGGGCGCGTCCGTGCTGCGGCATGCGGCCAACCGGGGCAAGGCGGCCGCCATGGAAACCGGCGCCGAGGCCATCCGGCTGCTCGACCAGCGCGACCAGGGGCCCGCGCGGCACCTGCTGTTCCTCGACGCCGACCTCGGTGCCACCGCGGCCAAGGCCGGGCCGCTGATCACGCCCGTCATGACCGGCGAGGCGGACATGACGATCGCCGTGTTCGCCGCCACCGTCAAGCTGGGCGGCCACGGGTTCGTGGTGCGCCTGGCCGCGGCGGGCATCCGCCGCGCGACCGGCGGCTGGACGCCGGCCCAGCCGCTGAACGGCCAGCGGTGCCTGTCCAGGCGAGCCTTCGCCGCCGCCCGCCCGCTGGCCAGGGGGTTCGGCGTCGAGACAGCGCTGACCATCGACCTGGCGCGCAAGGGACTGCGGATCACCGAGGTCGAGGTTCCGCTCGCGCACCGGGCGACTGGCACCGACCTGCGGTCGCAACTGCACCGCGCGCGCCAGCTCGCTGACGTCGCCTGGGCGCTTGCCACCCGGCTGTGACCTCCTGGATCGGCTCGGCCGGGCTCGCCGCGACAGGGGTCAGCATCGCCAGCACGATCGCCGTCGCGGCCGCTGGACCGTCGCTGATGGAGCCGCCACTGCCCGGCCGCCCCCTGCAGCCGCCCTGGACGCTGAGCCTGCACCCCGGCCCGTACCTCGCCGTCGGGCTCGCCGCCGCCGGCCTGGCCGCGGGGACGCTCGGCCTGGCGCTCACGCTGCGCGCGATGCGGCTCGGCTGGACAGTCAGCCCGCGGTACGTGCTGCTCGCCGGGGTGATCGCGGCGGTCGTGGCGGGGGCCACGGGACCGTTCGGAACATCGGATTTTCTTTCCTATGCCGCCTACGGCCGGGAGCTTGTCACCGGCCATAACCCCTACCTGATCACGCCGCGGGAACTGGCGCGGCTCGGGGATCCGGTCGCCCGCGCGGTCCAGGACTGGGCGGGCACGCCGTCAGTGTACGGCGCGCTGGCCACGGGCGTGTTCGGGCTCGCGTCGCTGATCGGCGGCGCGTCCGCGCGGCTGACCGTGTTCGCGCTCGACATCGGGAACGTGCTCGCGTTCATCGCCACCGGCGTGCTGCTCGACCGGCTGGCGGCACCCCGCGGCGCGGCGGCGCGGCTGCGGGCGGCGGTGCTGTGGACATGCAATCCGCTGCTGCTGCAGGTTCTGGTGGCGGGCAGCCATGTGGACGGGCTGGCCGCCGCACTCAGCATCGCCGGGATAGCGGTGCTCGCCCCCCTTATCCCGAACGATCCAGGCTCCACCCGGCCACTTCCCCGCGCGCTGGCCGCCGGGGTCATCCTCGGCCTCGGCTTCGCGGTCAAGCCCACGGTACTGCTGGTGGCGGCGGGCCTGGGCATCGCCGTCGCCGCGCGGGGCGGAATTGTCGGCCGGATCCCGGTGCTGGGCGGCCTGGTCGCCGGGTTCGGCGCGGTGGCGGCGGCCGACCTCGCGCTGATCGGGCGCGCTGGCATCGCACAATCGTTCCGGGCGAGCGGCATGGTTTCGGTGGGCTCGCCGTGGCGGGTGGTGCGGACCGCGCTGCGGGGCGCCCTGCTGTCCGAGCCTGCCGCTGACGACGTGGTGCGCGTGCTCGCCGTGTTGCTCATGGCCTGCCTCGCGGTGCTGCTGCTGCGGCGGCTGCCGCGGGCGGGCGGCGCGGCCGCGGGCCGGGCGCCGTTCGCGCTGGTGCTCGCGTGGCTGGTCGCCTGGCCGTACCTGCTGCCGTGGTATGACGCGCTCGGCTGGGCGCTGCTGCCGCTGCTCCCGGCGTCCGGCATTGACTGGCTGCTGCTGGCGCGCACCGCCGCGCTCGGATTCGGGTACCTGCCGGCCCGGTCCGCGGGCATTACGATCCCCGCCGGACTGCGCTGGATGGAACCGGTGATCAGGTCGGCGCTGACCCCGGCTGTGCTCGCGGCGGTTGCGGTGCTGCTCGTGCTCGCCCGTACCGAGGCCAACCGCACGTCACCGGTATAGTGCACAGGGTGAAAGCCATCGCCTTCGCTTCCGCGGTCGGAGCGTTCTGTGGCGTACTCGGTGTCATCCTCGGCCTGGTCGCGCAGCGGCGCGCGGCCCGTTCCGTGCGCGAGTGCAACGACCTGATCCAGGGCGCGGTGGGATCTCGCGGCACGGTCGACCCGCGCGCGCTGCGCGACGTGGCGCTCGTCAGGTACGACGCGCTGAACGAGATGTCCGGCCACCTGTCCTTCTCCGTGGCCCTGCTCAACGCGGCAGGCGACGGGATAGTGCTCAGCTCGATCAACGGGCGCGCGGAGACCCGGACGTATGTCAAGCCCGTGCTGGCCGGCGAGGGCGCGCAGGAACTGTCACCCGAGGAGGCGCACGCGGTGCGTTCGGCGCGGCTCGGGGAGGGCATGCTGGCCGACTGGCCGCCGTCGGAGCGGGACGATCACGGGCCACGGCACGCCCGCGCTACGGCATGATGAGCCTATGCGTTATGCCTACCTTGGCCCGGAAGGCACGTTTACCGAGGCCGCCGTGGCGAGCCTGGCAGGCTCGCGGCGCGCCGGTGGTGACATCCAGCCGGTGCCGTACCCCTCGGTCGGGGCGGCCCTGGAGGCCGTCAGGACCGGGGAGGCCGAGCGCGCCGTGGTCCCGATGGAAAGCTCTGTCGAGGGCATCGTCACCGCCACCGTCGATGACCTGGCCGGCGGAAGCGGCCTGCTCATCACCGCCGAGACGCGGCTGCCGATCGAGTTCGCGCTGCTCGCCAGGCCGGGCATGGCGCTCGCGGACGTGAAGGCCGTGGGCGGGCATCCGCAGGCGCAGGCGCAGTGCCGCCGCTGGCTCGCGGAAAACCTGCCGGCCTGCGAGTGGGTACCGCTCGCTTCGAACGCGGAGGCGGCCAGGCAGGTCGCCGAGGAGCGCCTGGACGCGGCACTGGCGGGCGCATTCGCGGCCGACAGGTACGGGCTGGCGGTGCTCGCTCCCGGCGTGCACGACCGGTCCAACGCGGTGACCCGGTTCGTCGTGGTGGCCCCTTCCGGTGAGCTGCCGGCGCCGACCGGCGCTGACCGGACCTCGCTGGCCGCGTCCCTGGTCGACGACCACCCTGGCGCGCTGATGGAGATTCTCACGGAATTCGCGGTGCGCGGCGTCAACCTGTCTACGATCCAGTCTCGTCCCACGGGAGACGGGCTTGGCAGCTACTTCTTCTTCATCGACTGCGAGGGTCACATCGACGACGCGCGGGTCGGCGAGGCGATGATGGGCGTGCGCCGGGTGTGCGCCGAGGTGCGGTTCCTCGGCAGCTATCCGCGCAGCGACGGGGGGCGGACGCAGGTCCGACCCGGCACGTCCGACCAGGAGTTCGCCGAGGCAGCCGCCTGGCTGGGGCGGCTCAGGTACGGCCGTCCCTAGGCCCGCGGAAGTCAGTCAGAGGTACGGGCCCGATCCGCGGTGCTGTCCCTGCTGGTCCTGCTCTCCGGGCTCTGCGGGCGGCATGATCCCGGGCGGGAGAGCGCGGCGCATCTGCTCAAGCTGCGCTCGCGCCGCCATCTGCTGCGCGAACAGCGTGGTCTGGATGCCGTGGAAGAGGCCTTCGAGCCAGCCGACCAGCTGCGCCTGCGCGACGCGGAGCTCGGCCTCGCTGGGCGTCTCGTCGTCCGCGAAGGGGAGCGAGAGCCGCTCGAGCTCGTCGACAAGCTCAGGGGCAAGACCGTCCTCGAGCTCCTTGATGGAGCTCTTGTGGATCTGCTTGAGCCGCGCCCGGCTCTTCTCGTCCAGCGGAGCCGCCCTGACCTCTTCGAGCAGCTGCCGGATCATGCTGCCGATGCGCATCACCTTGGCGGGCTGTTCCACCATGTCGGTAACCGGCCGTTCGGTCTCGCCGCCCTCGTGGCCCTCGTCGTCGCCTCCGATGGCCACGACATCCGGGCCGACGAGAACGATCTGCGGCCTGGCCTGTTCTCCTTGGCTGTTTTCTTCGCTCATTTGCCTCACGTTACCGGGTGCCAGAGGTTACGGGGTGCTCAGGAGGATCTTGCCGGTATGGGTGCTGGCGGCCATGATCCGGTGCGCTTCGGGGGCCTGCGGCATCGGCAGTACACGGTAGATCACCGGCCGGACCTTGCCCGCGTCGATGAGCGGCCAGACATGCTCCCTGACGGCCCCGACGATGGCTGCCTTCTGCTCCAGCGGGCGTGCCCGCAGCGTGGTCGCCATGACCGTGCCCCGCTTGGCCATCAGCTTGCCCAGGTCGAGTTCGGCCTTCCGGCCGCCCTGCAGGCCGATGGTCACGATCCGCCCGTCGGGGGCCAGCGCGTCCACGTTGCGGTCCAGGTAGGCGGCGCCCATGATGTCGAGGATCACGTCAGCGCCGCGACCGCTGGTCGCCTCACGGATCCGCTGCACGAAGTCGTCGTCCCGGTAGTTGATCGCGATGTCGGCCCCGAGTTCCCGGCAGGCCGCGAGCTTGGTGGCCGAGCCGGCCGTCACCGCGACGGTGGCCCCGGCGTGTTTGGCCAGCTGGATGGCCATCGTGCCGATCCCGCTGGCCCCGCCGTGCACGAGGAGCGTCTCGCCGGGGGCCAGCCGGGCGCCGAGGAAGACGTTGGAGTACACCGTGCAGGCTGTCTCGGGGAACGCGGCGGCCTCGACCAGGCTGACCGACGCCGGGGCGGGCAACAGCTGGGCCGCGGGAACGGCCACCCTCTCGGCGTAGCCGCCGCCGGCGAGCAGGGCGCACACCCGGTCGCCCGGCTTCCACCCCGCCGCGCCGGGCCCGGTGGCGGCGACCGTGCCCGCGCACTCAAGCCCGGGGTACGGGGGCGCGCCCTGCGGCGGGGGATAGAACCCCTGGCGCTGCATCAGGTCCGCGCGGTTGACGCCGCTGGCGGCAACGTCGACGAGCACCTCGCCCGGCCCTGGCACGGGGTCTTCCACCTCGGTCCAGCGGAGCACGTCGGGATCTCCGGGCTCACTGATGACGACCGCATGCATATCTTTCCTCCCCATGGGGAATAGCCGTATCCCGGGCTCTGTCAATTCTGATCATCGGGTCGGGCTGATGTGTGCGATGAATTCATTGTCTGTCGGCGAAGAGTATGGCAAGAGCAGGCGGGTGGCTTAGGCTCGGTAGTTAGGTGCGAACCCCCGCCACGTTCCCGCTATTGGTGAGGATGGGGACGACCCGTGACACCGAATGAGCATGACGAGTCCGCGGCAGCGCGCGAACCCGAGGAGCGTGCGGACGGCACGACCTCAGCTGCTGGATCTCCTCCCGCGCACTGGATACCGCGTGCCGTGTGGACAGATGCCGTACGTCCTGGTGCGGCCGGCGGCGGCGCCGGCGCTGCGGGCCCGGCTGACGATCCTGGCGCTTCCGGCCCCGTCACCGACGGCCTCGATGAGGGGCAGTACGACGATTACTACCTGACCTCGGGGGCGAATCCGTTCTCTTCCGTGCATCCGCAGGGGACGGCCGTATTTCCCCGGCTGCGGCCACGGGAATTCCCGGAGGATGACGACCCGCCGCCGGACCTGCCCGTTATGGAGCAGCTGCCAGACCCCAACGCGCTGCCAGGCTCCGGCTATCCGGGCCTGGCGGGCTACCCGGGCCTGGCCGGCTACCAGCAGGCGTTCCCGCCGGTGACTTCCGCGTTCCCGCCGCCGCCCGAGTCATCCGAGCCCGCCGTACGCGCGTGGTTCCAGCCGCCGGACTCGCCTGCTCCGGCGGCACCGTGGGAGTTCGCGCCTCCGCCGGAGTCGTCGGCGGCCGATGACCCGCAGGGGTTCCCGGCTCAGTCGTACGAGCAGCCCGCGAACCCGTACCTGGCGGCGCGCTCGCCCGAGGCGGCTCCGCCGCTGCCCGGCACGGCCGCGCCATGGGACGGCCGTGCCCCCACGCGGCCCGAGGTGG
>JASHXJ010000447.1 GCA_030043595.1 Trebonia sp. | reverse complement strand
GTGCGTATCTCGAAGAGATCACAGTGCGACTTGCCCGCAAGCGCGCTCCCCGACGGCGGCGGCGGTATTAACCTGCCGTCCGCAGCCGCCCGGCCCCGCGGCCCTGGTCGCCGGGCGGCCGCTGGTTACCGCAGCAGCCGCTACGAGGGCCCGTCTGCGGCTTGGCTCGAGCAGCCGCCCCGCAGGCCCGCCCTGGTAGCAGGTCCCGTGTCACAGCCGCCTCATCTGCTGTTCCTTCCGCGCCCAGCGGGAGGTGGCAGCGCCATCGGCCCGTTAACGTGAAGAGTTGTCCGGGCTGGGGGTCGGATAACTCTTCACGTTAATGAACGTGCCCGAAATGTCTGAACTTGAAGTTCAGACATCCAGTCGTTTTCGCCCCTCGGTGGGGTCCTCACGTCCAACGGCGGCGCTGCCGTCCATGCTGGCCTGGTCCCGCAGCATCCGGGCCGCATGCAAAGGCCACGGGTGGGTCGGCGTGACGAACGGGGACGGGGCCGAAGTGAAAACGATGCCGTTGGGTGCTTCTGGTGCCGCTGATCAACAGCCGAATGACGGCAGGCCTGTCACGCGCCTGTCCCTGGCCGCGGCGACGACCGCCTGGCCGAGGCTGATCCCGCCGTCGTTGCACGGCACGCGCGAGTGAACCAGGACGCGGAACCCGCACGCCTCCAGTCGGCAGACCGCCTGTTCCAGCAGCAGTGCGTTCTGGAAGACGCCGCCTGACAGCGCCACCGTGTGCAGGCCGTACCGCTCGCGTGCCAGCAGGCAGCCCGCTTGCACTAGCGCCGCCATGCCGTTGTGGAAGCGCGCCGCGGCGATCTCGCGGGGCACCCCGTCCGCGAGATCGACGACGGCGGCGCGCACGAGATCGCCGCCGTACACGCGGAACGGCTGTGTTGGCTCGATCGCCGCCTCGTAGCCGCCGCGCTCAGCGGGATCTGCGAGCTGCTCGAGTTCGATCGCGGCCTGGCCCTCGTAGTTGACCGCGTCCCGGACGCCGAGGATGGCGGCGACAGCGTCGAAGAGCCGTCCCGCGCTCGATGTCAGCGGTGAGTTGACGCCGCGCCGCGCCATGCTGAGGACGACGGCCCAGCTCGCCTCGTTGCGCCTTGCGACGTCCAGCTGATCCGGCGCGATGTCCGGACAGCCCGTGTCGACGTAGGCGGCCGCCATTCGCCATGGCTGCCTGATGGCGGCCTGGCCGCCGGGCATCGGCACCGGCGCCAGATGGCCGCAGCGACGGAAGTCCGCGTGGTCCGCGATCAGGAACTCACCGCCCCAGATCGTGCCGTCGGTGCCGTAGCCGGTGCCGTCGAAGGCGACGCCGATGACGGGGGCGCCCCCGTCCGCGCCGTTATCGGCCAGGCAGGAGGCGATGTGGGCGTGGTGATGCTGCACGCCCACAAGGTCGACGTCGGCCAGCTCAAGCGCGTACTTCGTGGACAGGTACTCCGGATGCAGGTCATGCGCCACGACCTGCGGCGCGATGTCGAACAGCCGCCGGAAATGCTCGATGCCCTCGGTGAACGACCGCAGCGTCTCGGTGTTCTCCAGGTCTCCGATGTGCTGGGAGACGAACGCGTGCTGTTCCTTGGCCAGGCAGAACGTGCTCTTCAGCTCGGCGCCGCAGGCCAGCACCGGGCGCGGGAACCCGGCAGGCACGGTCACGGGCTCGGGTGCGTACCCGCGTGACCGCCTGATGGGCATCGGACGCCCGCGGAACGCGCGAACCACCGAGTCGTCGGTCCGGATGTGGATGAGCCGGTCATGGGTGAGGAACGCGTCGGCGATTCGGCCCAGCCTCGCCAGCGCGTCGGCATCGCGGTACGCGATCGGCTCGTCGGATACGTTCCCGCTCGTCAGCACGAGGGGATGGGCCGCCGCGTTGACCAGCAGATGGTGCAGCGGGGTATAGGGGAGCATGATGCCGAGATGGCGGTTCCCTGGCGCGGTCGCGCGTGCGACATTCGCGTCAGCGTCGGAGTCGGCTGCTTTCGCGCCGCGCCGTGGCAGCAGCACGATGGGCCTTGCCCGGCTGGTAAGCAGTCCGGCGGCGGCGGAGTCGATGTCGCACAGCCGCCTGGCCGCCGCCAGGTCGGCGGCCAGGACCGCGAAGGGCTTGTCCTCTCGGTGCTTACGGGCGCGCAGCGCGACGACCGCCTCCTCGCAGGAGGAGTCCGCTGCCAGGTGATAGCCGCCCAGCCCCTTGACGGCGACGATGCGGCCCGACCGCAGCAGCCGCGCGGCAGCGTCAATCGGCGAGCCCTCGTCCGGAAGTGCCTTTCCCGTGCCGTCGAGCACCGCGAGCGCGGGGCCGCACGACGGGCAGCAGACCGGCTGCGCGTGGAATCGGCGGTCGGCCGGGTTGTGGTACTCGGCCGCGCACAGGTCGCACATCGCGAAGCTGGCCATGGTGGTCAGCGGCCTGTCGTAGGGCACGTCCCTGACGATGGTGAACCGCGGCCCGCAGTTGGTGCAGTTGATGAAGGGGTACCCGTAGCGGCGGTCGGCCGGGTCGGACAGCTCGCGCAGGCAGTCCGCGCACGTGGCACTGTCCGCGGCGATCAGTGTCCTCCGCCCGCCGGCGGGTTCACTGGCGACGATCTGGAACGACGCCGTTCCTTCTGGTGTCATGTCGGTAGCGGTGATCCGGTCGATCCGTGCCAGCGGAGGGGCGTTCTGCTCCAGCCGACGAAGGAACTCCCGCACCGCTCTGGGCGGGCCCTCCACCTCGGCGAACACTCCGTCCACGTCGTTGCCCACCAGCCCGCCGAGCCCGAGGCCGGTGGCCAGTGAGTACACGAACGGCCGGAAGCCGACTCCCTGAACGATCCCCTCCACCCGCAGGGCCGTCCGGACTACCTGGGGCACGGCGTGCCTACGAAGCAGGCGGCTGCGCCCCGGCGGCGCGCGAGAGGTCGGCTTCGAACTCGACAGTGACCTCGTCGCGCAGTTTCAGCGCGCCGAAGAACCCCGAGTACGGCGTGATGCCGAAGTCGGTCTGCCGTATCGTGACGCTGCCCCGGAAGCGGCCGGGTGCTGCGCCTATCACCTGCAGCCGCGCGGGCTGCGAGCGTCCGCGGAAGGCGAGCGTCCCCTCGACCGCGCCGCCCGAACCCGACGGAATGACCCGGGTCGAGGTGAACCCGGCGGTCGCCTGGCCATCGGTGACAAGGATCTTCCGCGCCGTGTTCTGGATGTCGCCGCGGTCCTTGTCGGTGAGCGGCTTGGCGCCTCCTGTTCCCTCGCGGACGGCCAGGGAGCCCAGGTCGAGCTCGGCGGTGACCGTCGCGGCAGAGACGTCGCCGTCAGGGACCGTGACCTTCGCCGACCAGCGGGTGATCTCGATTGTCAGGTCGTGCCCGGCCCGCGCGGCGACACCCGCGCGGCCCGTTTTGATGAGCACCCGGCCGGAGTCTGGGCCGAGCTGGTATGTCCCCGAGATGTCAGCCACGGCACAACCGTAAAGCTCCGCCCCGGCGAAGGTCCAGCCATAAGTGTCCCGTCGCAACTGTCTAGACCTGACAGGAAGGCGCGCGTCAGCCGAGGACGGTGCTGGCTAGCACCCTCGAGCAGGGACGGTGAGCGAGCCCGTCGGATGGCTTGCAGCTCAGGAGAACGGGATCTCGCCGAAAAGCTCGCGGATCCGTCGCAGGTCGCGCAACCGTGGCTCGGTCGTGCCGCCGACCCAGCGGCTGACTGTCTTCACCGAGACGCCGAGCTGGCGTGCGGCCGCCTCCATGGTCATGCCTTCCCTGCGCAGCGCGCCGGACATCCACTCAGCGAACGACGCGGGGCGCACCAGACCGCCGCCAGGGCCGCCGGCGCCGGCGCCGGCACCACCGCCGCCAGAGCCAGCGCCCGCGGCTACCGGCACGTGGCCGTCGGCCCGCAGCAGTGACGTCAGCGGGTCCAGCCCCGCGGCGCCGAGCTGCATGCCCGAGCGCAGCACGTCGACTTCGACGTGATCGGGAAAGATCCGGAAGGACACGCTGATCGCGCCGGTCGGTCCCGCCGCCTCGAGAAGCGCACGGGACACGGTCTCGCCCACCTCGCGATTGTCTTCGTCCGAGAGCGGTGACTGAGCCAGGCAGCGGCGTACGAAGTCGCGGATGTCCGGGATCGACGATGGCCGGGCCGGGAATGTCTGCGATACGACCACGACCGGAACGACCTCAATGTTGTCGCTGATCGCGTCGTCTGCCCTGTCCATCGCCCCTTTTCCGGTTGGCTCGCCGTTCGGCCGGTTCTGTCAGCCCGCCCGCTGGTCGCACGGTCACGCTGTCACCGTTCGTCACCAGGGTACGTGGACAAATCGCCTCAACGCGAGTCCGGCGAAGCGGACAGATATGTCCAACAGGCTGACTTTTGTGTCTTGTACTCGCGTGGCGACGGGCTTACGCTGATGCCACCGGCAGCCTGCGTGGCCAGGAGCCGGGCTGGTGATCACGTGATGAGCGGTCAGGAAGCCGGCGCCAACAGCCGGCACGCCAAGGGACTGCGGCGAGAAAGGGCTCGCCGGGTCCCCGGATACCGTCCGGCCCGGATCTGGCGGCGCAAGGCCGCCACCCCGGGCTGCACGCCGAACCCAGCGAACCGATCGAACTGATCGAGCCGATCGAAGGGTGGCGTTCCATGCCAGACGCCGTGCCAGACGCCGAGCAAGAGCCGGTCGTACACATTCTCTGGATGAACGGGGGCCTGGGCTGCGACGGGGACTCGGTCGCGCTCACCGCCGCGACCCAGCCCAGCATCGAGGAGATCGTCCTCGGTGCCCTCCCCGGCCTGCCGAAGATTCAGGTCCACTGGCCGCTGATCGACTTCGAATGCGGCCCTGAGCAGGGCGCCGACAACTTCATCGAATGGTGGCACAAGGCCGACAGGGGCGAACTCGAGCCGTTCGTCCTCGTCGTCGAGGGGTCCATACCGAACGAGGCGATCAAGGCCGAAGGCTACTGGTGCGGGTTCGGCAACAACCCCGCGACCGGCCAGCCCATGACAACCAGCGAATGGCTCGACCGGCTGGCGCCCAGAGCGACCGCCATCCTGGCGGTCGGCACGTGCGCCACCTACGGCGGGATCCACGCGATGGCCGGCAACCCGACCGGCGCGATGGGCGTGCCCGACTATCTCGGCTGGGACTGGAAGTCCAAGGCCGGGCTGCCGATCGTGTGCGTCCCGGGCTGCCCGATCCACCCAGACAACCTGTCCGAGACCATCTTGTACCTGCTGTACCAGGTGGCCGGGCAGGCGCCGATGATCCCGCTCGACGAGGCGCTACGTCCGCGCTGGCTGTTCGAGGCCACCGTGCACGAGGGCTGCGACCGCGCCGGCTACTACGAGCAGGGCGAGTTCGCCGGCGAGTACGGCTCGCCCACCTGCCTGGTCAAGCTGGGCTGCTGGGGACCAGTGGTCAAGTGCAACGTACCCAAGCGCGGCTGGATCAACGGCGTCGGCGGCTGCCCCAACGTGGGCGGTATCTGCATCGCGTGCACGATGCCCGGATTCCCCGACAAGTTCATGCCGTTCATGGACGAGCCGCCGGGCGCGCGGGTGTCGACCGCGGCCAGCCAGATGTACGGCACCGCCATCCGCACCCTGCGCGGCTTCACCGCCCGCACCGCGGACAAAGAGCCCAAGTGGCGGGCGAAGGGCAACGAGCTTCTCACCGGCTACCAGAAGACGTGGTGATCAGCGATGACGACGACCAAGGGCGACACCGGCGAACTCACCGAGATGGCCTGGGACCCCATCACGCGGATCGTGGGCAGTCTCGGGATTTACACCAAGATCGACTTCGCCGCCAAGCGAGTCGCCGAGTGCCACAGCACCTCGTCGATCTTCCGCGGCTACAGCATCTTCATGAAGGGCAAGGACCCGCGGGACGCGCACTTCATCACCAGCCGGATCTGCGGGATCTGCGGCGACAACCACGCGACCTGCTCGGTCTACAACCAGAACATGGCCTACGGCGTCCGCCCGCCGCACCTCGGCGAGTGGATCATCAACCTGGGCGAGGCCGCCGAGTACATGTTCGACCACAACATCTTCCAGGAGAACCTGGTCGGGGTCGACTTCTGCGAGCGGATGGTCAGGGAGACCAACCCGGGTGTGCTCGACCGCGCGAACAGCACCGAGGCGCCGCACGCCGGCGACCACGGGTACCGGACCATCGGCGACATCATGCGCTCGCTCAACCCGCTCGAGGGCGAGTTCTACCGCGAGGCCCTGCAGGTCAGCAGGTCCACACGCGAGATGTTCTGCCTCATGGAAGGCCGCCACGTGCACCCGTCGACCCTCTACCCAGGGGGCGTCGGCACTGTGGCGACCGTGCAGCTGTTCACCGACTACCTGACCAGGCTGATGCGCTACGTGGAGTTCATGAAGC
>JASHXJ010000446.1 GCA_030043595.1 Trebonia sp. | reverse complement strand
GCGCGAGGCGGCGCAGCACGGCGATCCGCTGGCCAACCGTGTCCGAACGCGGCGAGAGCCGCTCGTGCGGCAGCGTCTCCCAGCCAGGGAAGCAGGCGACGGTGTGCGGCGGCAGGAACGCGCCAAGGGCCGCGGTCAGGTCGTCGGCCTCGCGCGCGGTGGCGGTCACCGCGAGCACGAACCGGCCAGGACCGTGTCCGCCTGCCACGCCGGCCGCCAGCGCGGCGACGATCAGCGGGCGAAGCGCGGGCGGTGCGACGAGGTCGCGCTCGGGCGGTTCAGTGCCTGCGAGGAGGCTACGGAGCTGGGGATCTTCGGCTACGGCGGCTAGAAGTCCGGCGAGGCTCATACTGTCCCAATGTCGAAGTTTTCGGCGATGTCCAGCTTACGTGGTCGGCGGCGGGCGCCCCGCACACCCGGGCACCAAAGGTGATGCGGACAGTAGCGAATCAACTACCATGCGGTGTTATGACAACTGCTGACCATGGCATACCCCGTACCCGGCAGGCGCCGGACCGGTTCTTCGCCGGGCCGCTGCGCGACTACGCGCTGCAGTGCCTGGGCCAGCCGGTCAGCCTGCTCCAGGCGGGCTGCCTCGCCCCGCTGCGCGAACTCGGCATCGGCGAGCTTGCCGAGGGCGGTTTCGACATCTCGGTTACCGCCGTCGACGCCGACAGCCCGCTGGCCAAGAGGGTGCTGCGGGAGACCGGCAGCGCCTACGACGACGTGATCACGGGCGACCTGCGCACGGTTCCGATCCCGCAGCGCAAGTACGACATCGTCTACTGCGCGCTGCTGCTCGAGCGGGTCGAGCATGTCGAGCTGGTACTCGACCGGCTGGTCGGCGCGCTCAAACCGGGCGGCCTGCTGCTGCTGCGGACCGGCGACCGGCGCAGTGCGGCGGGCCTGCTCGACCGGATGCTGCCGCGCCCGGCGCGGAAGGTCATCTGGTCCCGGCTGCACCCCGGCGTCCCGGGCCCGTTCCCCGCCGTCTACGAGAAGGCCGTCTGCGACCAGGGCATCGCCTCCTACGCGCTGATGCGCGGCCTGGTCATCGCGTCGCGCGGCGCACAGCTGACGCTGCCCAGGCAGCCAGCGGCGATATCATCGTCTGTGCGTATCACCCGCGCCGCTATCTCCCGGCTAACCCGAGGACACTTCGACAACGGCCACGATGAGCTGCTGTACGTGATCCGCAAGCCGCAGGACCGCTTCGCCCGCGTCGTCTAGCGACGCCCGGCGGCGCTAAGGCTCTTAACACGGAGGCGCACGTGACGGCCGAGCAGCTGCCCGCGGGGCTGGCCGAGTGGCCGGCCTGGACTCCTGGCGAGGCACAGCTCGGGGAGCTCGAGCTGATCACGTCCGGCGCCTTCGCGCCGCTGACTGGCTACCTGACCACCGCCGACCTGACCGCGGTCGCTGCGCGCGGCGAGCTCGCCGACGGTACGCCGTGGCCGGTGCCCGTCACGCTCACCGTGCCCGCGAGCGCGGTGCCCGCCGATGCCGCGCACCTGGTCCTCCAGGATGCCGAGGGTTCGCCGCTGGCGGTGCTGGACATCGCGGAACGCGCCCTCGGTGACACCTCCGGCGACGTGCTGCGGATCGCCGGGCCGGTCACCGCGCTGCGCACGCCGGAGCACGGGCCGTTCCGCGCGCTGCGCCGGGCGCCCGCGCAGGTCCGGCAGGAGCTGGCGGGCACGCAGGTGCTCGCGCTGGCGACCAGGCGACCGCTCGGCCAGCGGCACATCGAGCAGCTCAGGTACCTGGCCGGGCAGCTGAAGGCACGGATCTTGCTGCTCCCGCTCGTGACCGGCCCGGCCGGCGTGGTGGGCAAGCCGGAAGCGCTGGTCCGGGCTGTCCTCGCCGCGGCTAGGCAGCTCCCTGACGGCACGCTCGTGGTCCCGGTGCCGCTGCCGCCGCGCGCCAATCCGGACGAGGACCTGCGGGCGCAGGTGGTCGTCGCCGCATCGCACGGTGCCACGCACATGCTTGCCGAGGGAGCCGGCCCGGCTCGTTCGGGAGAATGGAATTTTGAAAAGTTCGGTGTCGAGCTACTTTCCGTGGGCGAGTGGGCCTACGACCCGGTCTTCGAGGTCTGGCGGCCGCTCGGCCTGATCGAGCCTGGCGCCGAGCGGGGCGAACTGTCCGACGGAGAACTGAGCGCGCTGCTTGACTCCGGTGACAGCGTGCCCTCGTGGCTCATGCCGCCGGGCGTGGCCGCCGAACTGCGCCGTGCCCGCCCGCCACGGTCCGCGCGCGGACTGGTCGTGTTCTTCACCGGGCTGTCCGGGTCCGGCAAGTCCACGCTCGCCCGCGACCTGCGGGACGCGCTGCTCGAGCGGGGCGACAGGACCGTGTCGCTGCTCGACGGCGACCTGGTGCGGCGGCTGCTGTCGGCGGGGCTTACCTTCTCCCGTGCGGACCGCGACCTGAACATCGCGCGTATCGGGTACGTGGCCACCGAGGTGGCCCGGCACGGCGGGATCGCGATCTGCGCGCCGATAGCGCCGTACGCGGCCGCGCGGGCCGCGGCGCGGTCGATGGTGACCGAGGTCGGGGACTTCCTGCTCGTGCACGTGTCGACCCCGCTCGCGGTGTGCGAGCAGCGAGACCGCAAGGGGCTGTACGCGAAGGCGCGCGCCGGGCTGATCGGGTCCTTCACCGGGATCTCCGATCCCTACGAGGAGCCGGGCGACGCGGACCTGGTGATCGACACATCGGCGGTCTCCCGGCACGACGCGGTCGCGGCGGTGCTCGCGCACCTGACCCGCGGCGGGTGGCTCGCCTAGCGGGCAGGGCCGCGGCTACTTGCGGACCGGCTCGTCCACGTCCTCGGCGGCCACCTCGACGCGCGGCGTCTCGGCCGGAGCGTCA
>JASHXJ010000445.1 GCA_030043595.1 Trebonia sp. | reverse complement strand
CGTCGCGGCCCGCTGAGCGCACGGCGGCCGCGCGAGGAAGGCGTGCGCCCAGGGCGCTGCCGGATTAAGGTTAACGGAGGGTTAATTATAAGTGAACACAATTACCACCTATCTGTGAATTTAGGCTTAAATAGATGGCGGACTAAGCATTGCCGGAGAGGAGTTGGGCCATGACGTCTGGCCTGGCGGGTTTCGTAGCCTCCGGGGACGGCGCGCCCGCCTGGGACGAGGTGCTCGCGGACGTGCTGGCCGCGCTCGGCCAGGCGTTCGCCGTCGTGCCCGAGCGCGGCGGTGCCCCGGACAGCGCCAGGCGCCGCACCTGGTTCGACACGTTCGACTGGCGCCTGTACCGGGCGAGCCTGATCCTCGAGTACGTGGCCGCCCGTCGGGGCGGCGAGCTTCGCCTGATCAGCGTGACCCCCGACGCCGGCGTCGGCGCCACTCAGCCGGTGACCGGCTGGCTGGCGTCCCGCCCGCACCTGGCGCCCGACCTGCCGGGCGGCCCGCTCGCGGACCGCGTCGCGGACCTGGTCGCACCGCGGGCGCTGCTTCCCGCCGTGACCGTATCCGGCACCGCCGCCGTCCGCCGGCTCCTCAACGAGGACGGCAAGACCGTCGCCCGGCTGCTGATCCAGCGCCCGTTCGTCGTGTCCGGGCAGCGCGAGGCGCTGCCCCCGCGGCTGGTGATCACCGAGGTCCGCGGCTACCCGGGCCAGGCCCGCCGCGCCGCCCGCATCGTCGCGGCGACGCCCGGCGTGCTGCCCGCCACCGAGACCGTGTTCGCCGACGCGCTGCGCGCGGTCGGCCGCAGCCCGGGCGACTACTCCAGCAAGGTGGACGCGCCGATCACCGCGTCCATGCCCGCGGCCGAGGCGGCGGCGATCATACTGCTGCGGCTGCTCGACACCATCGAGGCGAACCTGCCGGGCACGCTGCGCGACACCGACACCGAGTTCCTGCACGACCTGCGGGTCTCGGTCCGCCGCACCCGGTCGGCGCTCAAGCTCTTCGGCGACGTGCTCGCCGCGCAGTCCGCGGGCAAGGCGCGGCTGCGGGCGGAGGATGTGGCCCGGTTCGCCGCGGAGTTCAAGTGGGTCGGCGACCTGACGACCCCGACCAGGGACCTGGACGTGCACCTGCTCGGCTTCGAGGAGACCGCGCACTCGCTCAACGCGGCCAAGCCAGACGACCTGGAGCCGTTCCGCGCCTACCTCGGGCAGCGCCGCGTCAGGGAGTTCCGCGCGCTGGCCCGCGGCCTGCGCTCGCCGCGGTTCACCCTGCTCATCCAGGAGTGGCGCGCGGCGCTGACCAGGCTCCGCGACACCAGGCCGGACGCCAGGGCAGGCGGCACGGCTCGTTCCGGACAACCGATACGGCCGTCCGGGGAAACGGCCGGCCCGCTGGCTGCGGAGCGAACCCGGCGGGCGTTCGCGAAGGTGACCAAGCGCGGTGCCGCGATCACCCCGGCCTCCCCCCACGAGGCCCTGCATGACCTGCGCAAACGCTGCAAGGAACTGCGATACGCGCTGGAGTTCTTCGCGCCGCTGCACGACCCGGCGACGTACGGGAAGGTGATCGGCGACCTCAAGCGGCTGCAGGACTGCCTCGGCGAGTTCCAGGACACGCAGGTGCAGATCGAGGAGATCAGGGCGCTCGCGGCCGCGATGCTGGCCGCGGACGAGGTGCCCGCGGTGACGCTGCTGGCGATGGGCGAGGTCACGGCGGGTATCGCCGCGCGCCAGACGGCGGCCCGCGCGGACTTCGAGCGGCGGTTCGCGGCGTTCGGCGGCCCGGACGGGCAGCACCGGATGGCAGCGCTGCTGCGCGGCGACGGGGAGAGGTAAATGCGGATCTACGCGACCTACAACATCAAGGGCGGCGTCGGGAAGACGACGACGGCGGTCAACCTCGGCTACCTGGCGGCCGTCGAGAGCGGGCTGCGCACCGTGCTGTGGGACCTGGACCCGCAGGGCGCGGCGAGCTTCATGTTCCGGGTGAAGCCGCGGGTCAAGGGCGGCGGGAAGGCTCTGATCGGCGGGTCGCGCTCGCTCGACGACGCGATCAAGGGGACGGATTTCGACAACCTTGACCTGATCCCCGCCGACTTCACCTACCGGAACATGGACCTGCTGCTGGACAGCGCCGGAGGCGGCAGCGGCGGCAGGTCCGGTGCAAACGCGCCCGGCGGCAAGCCGGCCCGCAAGCTCGGCAAGCTGCTCGCCCCGCTGGCCGCCGAATACGACGCGGTTTTCCTCGACTGCCCGCCGAGCATCTCGCTGGTTTCCGAGAACGTGCTGCACGCCGCCGACCTGATCGTGGTCCCGCTGATCCCGACCACGCTGTCCGTGCGGACCCTGGACCAGCTGACCGAATTCGTCGCGGGCTTCAACGGGCACCGCCCCGGCGTGCTCGCGTTCTTTTCCATGGTTGACCGCCGCAAGAAACTGCACCGGGAGATCACCGAAAATCTTTCTTCGGAACGATCCGAGGTTGCTCTCACGGCCATTCCCGCTCTCTCGATCATCGAGCGCATGTCCGTCGAGCGCACCCCGGTCACCGTCTTCGCCCCGCGCAGCTCAGCCGCCCGCGCCTACCGCGCGCTCTGGGCCGAGGTCCGCTCCCGCGGCGAGTAGCCGCGTGTCGCAGCTGCGCTTCGGCCGCGCGCCGGGAGCGTGGCCGGTCCTCGGCCACGGCGCTGTCGTGTGCCCGGCCCGGCCCAGCTGTCAGGCGGTGGGGACGATCTTCCAGGCTCTGCCGTTCCAGAAGACCGATTCGTAACGCTGCGTGGCGGCGGTCGCGGTGGTCGCGCCGAGCGCGACGCAGCTCGTCGCGGACAGGCAGCGAACCTGCGCGAAGTACCCCAGCTTCCCGCCGGTCGGTGCTACCGCGACCAGGTGCCAGCCGTGGCCGTTCCAGGAAACGGCGTACACGCCGTTGCCGAGCTGGTCGCCGACCGCGAGGCAGCTCACCGGCGATACGCACGACACGCTCTGCAGGCCGACGGAATTGCTGGGGGCCGGCCCGGGAGTGGCCGAACTTGACCAGCTCGTGCCGTTCCACCGCTCCACCAGCGACTTGGTGCCCGCCCCGCCGAACCCGACGGCGAAGCAGCTTGTCACAGCCGGGCAGGAGACACCGGACAGCATCGCGCCCGCGGCCGACGGCGGCGTCGTCTCGGTCCATCTCAGGCCGTTCCACCGCTCGACGAACGCGACCACGCCATTGGAGCCAGCCGCGACGCAGAATCCCGCCGTCCGGCAGGAAATGTCAGACAGGACATCAAAGGTGCTGCCGCCGCCGGGAACCGGTACCGCGTCCTGGCGCCAGCTGCTGCCGTTCCAGTGCTCGATGAGCGGGTACTCATTGACGCTGCCCTTGGGCGTGTACTCGCCGGCCGCGTAGCAGTTCCCCGGAGCCGGGCACGATATCGCCACGAGGGTTGAGAAAACGCCCGGGGTGGCTGCCCGCCCCACCGACCAGCGCGACCCGTTCCAGTACCCGGCGATCGCGTACCCGGACCCGTGCAGCGGGTACGCGCCGCCGACCGTGACGCACTCGCGAGCCGCCGGGCAGGCGACCTCGCCTGAGGTGACGGTGGTCGCTCCGGCCGGCTTGGGCAGCGCGGACCGCGACCAGCGGGTGCCGTTCCAGCGCTCGGCGACCAGTCCGGTCGCCATCTGCGGGCTGTTGGCGCCGACCGCGACGCAGTTCGTGAGCGTCTGGCACGCGACACCGGACAGCGCCGCCGGAAAGCTGGACGCGCTGGCAGTTCGCACCTGCCCCGCCGCGCTGCCGGCCATCGCGGCTCCGGTGATCGCGACCGTGATCATCATCCCCGCGGCCGCGGCCAGGAGGCGTGCCACGTGCGATCCCGGATACCCAGGCCGATGACTCCGTGATCCCAGCACCTTCGTCTCCTTCGCCCGTCCGTTGTCTTCCCCAGCACATAGACGCGGCTTTGTCCGCTTTGGTTGCCATCGGGCGGCGGCTGCCTGTCCCGTCGGCCCCGCCGCCGTATGGCCGCCCCAGGCGCCGCGAGGAGTACTCGCCCGCATCCTGGGTAGCCGGACGGGGCGGTGCGGGCTGCCCGCGCGCACCCCCGGGAGGTAACCCGCGGGAAATGTGTTTTTACATTTAATTCAAGGCGTTCAGAGGAATTTCCCAGCTTCGGTGACCAGCGCGGTGAAACTACACGGACGAGGATCACGTTATATGTACATGACAGTCTGGGAATGGTTTGAGCACCGCTCGTTTCAGCACAGGGACTTTCACGGTCTCGCGCTTTCGGGCGACGGGGCGGAGCGACCCTCCACGACCCTGATTCTCCCGGCCCGCAATGTGGCCGGGACCATCGGCGCCATCTTGTCCGTCGTCGCCGGCCTGCAGGCCAGGACCGGGCTGCCCGACCAGGTCATCGTCGTCGACGCGGACTCGCTAGACGGCACGGCGGATATCGCGCGGGCCTACGGCGCCGAGGTCTACTCGGAGAACGAGCTCATGCGCGGCTACGGCCCAGCTCAGGGCAAGGGTGACGCGATGTGGCGCAGCCTGTCCATGGCCCGCGGGGACATCGTCATGTTCGCCGACGCGGACACCACCGACTTCCAGGACCACTACGTCTACGGGACGCTCGGGCCGCTGCTGGCGGACCCGGCGATCCAGTTCTGCAAGGCCGCGTACCGCCGTCCGTTCACCCAGGGCGAGGAGTCGGTCCCCGACGGTGGCGGGCGGGTCACGGAACTCATGGCGAAACCGCTGATCAACTTCTTCTACCCGGAGCTAGCCGGGTTCGTGCAGCCGCTGGCGGGGGAGTTCGCCGGCCGCCGGGAGCTGCTCAACGCGGTTCCGTTCTTTACCGGCTATGGCGTGGAGATCGGCATGCTGATCGACGTCTTCGCCGAGATAGGCCTGGCGGGCATGGCACAGGTCGACCTCGGCACCAGGCAGAACCGGCACCAGACGCTCGCCGACCTCACCAGGATGAGCTCCGTCGTGTTCCGCACGGTGGCCATGCGCGAGGGCCTGGCCCAGCGGGAGCCGGCCGGGGACCAGCCTGGCCTGTGGGCCCTGCGCCAGCCGGAGACCTACCTGCACGCCGTGGCCACCGAGGACGGCCTGCGCCTCGACGAGCACCTTAACGAGCTGATCGAGCGCCCGCCGCTGGCCAGCCTGACCGGGGGTACCGCCCTGACTGTCAGCGCATAGCCGCGGGCCGCGGGCCGCGTAATTTCATGCGAATTTCATTTTGGGTCGGGGGGCCGCGTTCCGTTTCGCGCCGCGACCGCGGGTTAGCGGCTTATGCGCCTATTCCGCATGAATTAATGTCGTTTTCGGCGCTCCGCGCGCGTCCCGGCCGCCGGGCTATCGCAGTAACTGGCCCGAATACGGTGGGGCGAAGGCCGCCAAGGCCGCCAAGGCCGCACCGGCGCGCGGCGGCCGGTCGTTGTGGGCGGCTGGCATGCGGGGGCATCATGTCTGTGCCGCAGCATGAATGACTTATGCCGGAAAACTCGCATGATGACGACCAGGATCGTGACCAGGAGGCGGGGCGCGTGAGCACAGAGTTCGACCACATCGTCGTGGGTGCCGGGTCGGCCGGGTGCGTGATCGCCCGGCGCCTGGTCGACGCCGGGCGCCGCGTGGCGCTCATCGAGGCGGGCGGCCCGGACGACAATCCCGCGATTCACGACCCCGGCCTCGCGTGGCTGCTGTGGAACAGCCCGGAAGACTGGGCCTACAGCACCGAACCGCAGGAGCACTCCCTCAAGACAACCGTCTTCTGGCCGCGCGGCAAGGTGCTCGGCGGGTCCAGCTCCCTGAACGGCGCGATCTACGTACGGGGCGCGAGGCAGGACTTCGACAACTGGGCGTACAACGGCGCCGCCGGCTGGTCGTACGACGAGGTCCTCCCGTTCTTCAAGAAGTCCGAGGACTTCGAGGACGGCCCGTCGCAGTACCACGGCAGCGGCGGCCCGCTGCCGGTCACCCGCATCCACAACCCGAACCCGGCGACCGTGGCCTGGCTCGAGGCCTGCGCCGAGTACGGGCTGCCGCTGAACGACGACTGCAACGGCGCGGACATCCTCGGTGCCGGGCTTCTCCAGCTCACGGCAAGGAACGGCCGCCGTGCCTCCGCGTGGGTGTCGTTCGTGCTGCCTGTGCTCGACAGCCCGCTGCTCACGGTCATCACCGGTGCGGTGGTCACCCGGCTGCTTTTCGACGGTGCCGGTCGTGCCGTCGGCGTCGGGCTCGCGGGGGGTGCCCGCCACCTCCTATCCAGAACGATGAGTGCCGACTCCCCGCCGTCAAGCACCTTCACCCAGTGGACGGCCACCGAGGTGCGCTGCTCCGGCGACGTGGTCGTGTCGGGCGGGACGATCGGCTCCCCGCAGCTGCTGATGCTGTCCGGCATCGGCGCGGCCGACGACCTGCGCGCGCTCGGCATCGACGTGACCGCCGACCTGCCCGGCGTGGGGGAGAACCTGCACGACCACCTGCTGGCGGAGATCTTGTGGGAGTCCGCGCGCACGGTGCCGCCGGGCCAGGCCAACAACCTGGAGATGGCCTGGTTCGCCAAGAGCGACCCGGGGATGGCGGCGCCCGACCTGCAGCCGTTCATGTCGCATTTCCCGATGCCCGTGGACGGCTACCCCGCCCTTGACTACGGGACGGGCTACTCGACCCTGGCGGGCGTCATCCGCCCGCTCAGCCGGGGCCGGCTGTGGCTGCGGTCGGCGAACCCGGCCGAGGCGCCGGCGCTCGACCCGCACTACCTCGAGGAGCCCGCCGACGTCAAAGCGCTGGTCACCGCGCTCCGGCAGTGCCGTGACATCGGCGCGGGCGACGCGATGAAGGACTGGCGGGCGCGGGAGGT
The DNA here is from genome assembly GCA_030043595.1 of Trebonia sp. GTDB lineage: Bacteria > Actinomycetota > Actinomycetes > Streptosporangiales > Streptosporangiaceae > Trebonia. Next base: position 5,666 of record JASHXJ010000445.1, on the reverse strand, counting down.
CGCACCCGGTCCCGACGCGCGTACTGACGCGGAGCTCGCCGAGTTCGGCATGCGTACCCTGCTGAGCTACCACCACCAGGTGGGCACCTGCAAGATGGGCATCGACCACTTGGCAGTCACGACGCCTGACCTGCGGGTGCACGGAGTGCCCGGGCTGCGCGTGGCGGACGCCTCGGTCATGCCGGCGGTCACGTCCGGCAACACGAACGCCGCGTCCATCATGATCGGCGAGCGCTGCGCGGACTTCCTGCTGGGCAGCTGATCGCGGCGCTGTGCGGGCTAGCGAGTAATTTCCCGCCTTTTGTTCGGTTATTAGCGAATCTTGTCCCTTTGTTCGTTATGCTTCCCCGGTCAGCTGCAACGGACGGGGAAGCCATGGCGGTCGGCGGCGAGGCGCGAGACGCGTACGGAATGGGTGGCACCGGTGTCGTCCAGCCGGGAACTCACGGGGCGGGGCCGGCGGCCCCGGGGGATCATGTCGGGTCCGGACCGCCGCCTGGCGGCGGTCCGGACCCGATCTGGGCGGCGCGGCAGCGGTGGCTGACGGCGGCGGCTGTCACGGCCGCCGCGCTGGTCCTTTTCTTCCTGTACGCCGGCCAGGACCGCAAGCTTCCGCTCGGCTCCGACGGGGCGTCGATCGCGCTTGAGGCCTGGGACATGCTGCACGGCAACCCGCTGCTGCGCGGCTGGACGCTTGGTGACGTCTCGTTCTACACCACTGAGCTGCCCGAGTACGCGCTCGTCGAGGCGGCGCGGGGACTGACCCCGGGCGTGATCCACGTCGCCGCGGCGCTCACGTACACGCTTGCCGTGCTGCTCGCGGCGCTGCTGGCCAAGGGCGCGGCCACCGGCCGGGCTGGGTGGACACGCGCGGCCATCGCCGCCGGGATCATGGCGGCGCCGACCTGGAACGGGCTGCTGAGCAACCCGGACCACACCGGCACGCAGGTGCCCGTGCTGCTGACCTGGCTGATAGTGGACCGGGCGCGACCGCGCTGGTGGGTTCCTGTAGCGGTTGCCGCCCTGCTGGCCTGGACCCAAGTCGCCGACGCGATCGCGGTCTACGAGTGCGCGCTGCCGCTTGCCGCGGTGTGCGCGGTACGGCTGTACCGGCGCGCCATCGACCAGCGGCCCGGACTCTGGGACGTGCCCGGCTGGCTGCGCGCTAACGCGTACGAGCTATCGCTCGGCCTCGCGGCGGTCCTCTCCGTCCCGGTGGCGTCGCTGGCACTGCGGCTGATCGCGGCGGCGGGCGGTTTCACCGTGCCGGCGCCGCGGACGACGTTCGCGTTCGTCGACGCCATCCCCTCCCACGTCGGGGTCACCGCCGAGAGCGTGCTGCAGCTGTACAGCGCGGACTTCTCCGGCGAGCCGCTGCGGCTGAGCATCGTCGCGCTGCTGCACCTGGCCGGGCTCGCGCTGGCCGCGTGGGCGGTCGCGCGGGCATACCGCCGGTTCTGGGACCAGGACCTGATGGTGCAGGCGGTGGCGGTCTGTGTCGCCGTGCTCCTGATCGCGTACACGGTCGCCGGCACCCCGAGCGTTGGCGGCGGCACCCACGAGATCATCGGGCTGCTCCCCGCCGGGGCCGTGCTGGCCGGCCGGCTGCTCGGCCCGGCACTGGTCAGGGCCAGGCTGCTGCCGCTGCTTGCGGCCGTGCTCGCGTGCTGCCTGGCCGTGCTCGCGCACTATGCCGTGCAGCCCCTCCGGAGCCCGAGCAGCGCCACCGCTCTTGGCGCCTGGCTGCGCGCCAGTCATCTCGACTACGGCCTCGCCGACTACTGGACTGCCAGCGCGGTGACGGTCGCCACCGGCGACCGCGTCCGGCTCCGGCCGGTCACCATGCAGGACCACCGGGTGGGGGTAAGCCCCTGGGAGTCGGACTCCGCCTGGTACGACCCACGGGCGCAGGACGCGCGCTTCATCATCGTGCCCACGGTGTACACCGGCTGCTCAGCCTCCGACGCGGCGCTGCTGAAGCACTACTGGCAGGTCAGCATCCGCGACACGTTCGGGCCGCCGGACACCGAGCACCGCGTGGACGGCTTCACCGTGCTCATCTGGCGGCACAACCTGCTGGGCTCGCTCCGGGCTCTGCCGTCCGCCGGGCCGCTGAAGTGCTAGGCGCTAGTCCGGCCGGAACGGCCCGGCCTTAGGGGCGGGCAGCGTCGGCGGCTTCAGGAACGCCGGCGGGGCGTCCAGGTCGAGGGCGGCCAGCGGCGAGACCGCCGCCGCGTCCCGCCGGGTGAGCGGCGGCAGGTTCCACTTCTCCTGGATGAGCTTGAGCACCGAGGTGTGGTCGAGCAGCTCGCTGAGCACGAAATCGGGCCGCGCGTAGGGCGAGACGATGACCGCGGGCACCCGGAACCCGTACTGCGCATACGTGGGGGGTCCCGCGTCCGCGTTCTCCAGTTGCGCCATCGACTTGCGCAGCAGCGGCGCGAGCGCCACGCGCACCCACGACGGCAAGTCCAGCTGCCAGTTGTGCGCCGGCACGTCGTCCGGCGTCACCGCCTCCGGCGGCGGCACGTGGTCGTAGTACCCGCCGTGCTCGTCGTAGATCCACAGCAGCAGCGTCGATTCCCAGGCCGGGCCCTGCATGACCGCGTTGACCACGGCGCCGGCGAACGACTCGCCGAGGCTGATGTCCTGCGGGTTCTCCTCCGAGTACGCGCCGAAGTCGGGATCGACGATCGACACGGCGGGCAGCGTGCCCGCGGCGGCGTCGGCGAAGAAACGCTGCGTGGTCCCCGTGTGCCGGATGTACCTGGCCAGCCCGAGCGGGTACAGGTCGGCGGTGAACGACTTGTTGCCGCGGACCGCGTTCATCACCGACGGCAGCCACCGTCCGAGCTGCGCCAGCCGGCGCAGCGCGACCAGTCCTGGCGTGCCGAGCAGCCGCTTGAGAATGGCTTTCGCCGGGCGCACGTTGTGGTAGTTCCGCCACGAGATGTCATGGACGGTGAGCGGATCGAAGATCGTTCCCGCCTCCGGGTAGTCCACCAGATCCCAGGCCAGGTCGTCGATGAGACCGTGGGCGGTGCCCGCGATCAGGAACCGGCGGTTCGGGAACGTCGGCCCGAGGCAGGAGCAGAACCAGTGGTCGGCCACCGGGAACGTCCGGGCGAGCCCGTAGTAGAAGGGCAGGTCCGCGTCCGTCCAGTACCCCATGGGCACGGCGGGGTCGCCGCCGGGGATGGTCTGGGCGACGCTGCTCGCGAACCCGCCGCAGCTGCCGCCGTCGAAGGAGATGTGGCTGGCGTTCCAGGTCTGCGAGGGGTTCCCGCCGACCTGAGCGGTGGAGGGGAAGTGGTGCGCGGGAAACCGGCGGCCGTCCGGGAGGACGCTGACGGCAAGCGGGGTGCCGTCGGGTGCCAGCGGCAGGCCCTCGCCCCGCCCCGTGAGCATGCCCAGGTAGTTGTCGTAGGAGTGGTTTTCCATCATCAGCACGACGATGTGCTTGATCTCCGGTATCAGGTCGGTCCCGGCGGGCAGGTCGGGCCGCGGCCGTTCTCCCGGCCCAGGTCGCAGACCGCGGCGCGCTATTTCCCTTTTCTCCAGCCGCTCCCACATTTGACCTACCTCCTTATGGCTTGCGCCGAATCATGCCACCTGCCGGGACGCAGGCGTTAACCGAACGCCACAGCCGCGGCGTCCGCCCCGGCCCGGAAACCAGGGCGGGACCTCTGTTTCCTGTGGATTCCGTATGCGTACTCGTCTGCGACCGTCCCGATCGTTAGTGTCAGTAAGCAAAGCGGGCAATAGCGGCGAAGTGGACGGCGCACCCGATGGCGGTGCTGACCACGGGACGGCTACCGGTGCGGCTGACACCGCTGGTAGGCCGGGAGGCGGAACTAGGCGAGGTGGCACGCGCCGTCGCCGGCTTCCGGCTGCTCACGCTCACCGGGCCGGGCGGCACGGGAAAGACCAGGCTGGCACTGGCGACCGCGGGCGCGCTGGCGGCGGACAAGGAGGTCGCCTGGGTCGAGCTGGCACCGGTCGATGACCCGGGCATCGTCGGCGAGGCTATTGCCGGCCGGCTCGGCGTGCCGGAGACCCCCGGCCAGGACGCGGCGAGCGCGATCGCCGCGCACGTCGCCGCGCGGTTCGGGGACCGGCCGGTGCTCGTCATCCTCGACAACTGCGAGCACCTGGCCGGCGCCGTCGCTGAGCTGGCCGAGCAGCTGCTCGCCGAGTGCCCCGCGCTGTCGCTGCTCGCCACCAGCCGGGAGCCGCTGGGGGTGGAGGGGGAACGCTCCTGGCCGGTGCCGCCGCTCGACGTCGCCGCCGCGGTGCGGCTGTTCGAGGACCGGGCCAGACTGGTCGCGCCGTCGTTCGGGGTCACCGACGCGAACCGGCGCGCGGTGGCCGAGGTGTGCGCCAAGCTCGACGGGCTGCCGCTGGCGATCGAGCTTGCCGCCGCCCGCATGCGCATCCTCTCGGTCCGCCAGCTTGCGGAGCGGCTTGACGACGTCTTCGGCGTGCTCACTGGCGGAGCGCGGTCCGCCCCCGCCCGGCACCAGGCGCTGCGCGCCACCCTCGACTGGAGCCACAACCTGCTCGCGGCGGACGAGCGCGCGGTCTTCAGGCGGCTGTCGGTGTTCTCCGGCGGGTGCACGCTCGCGGCGGCCGAACGGGTCGCCGGGTTCGGTGACATCGCCGACGGCCAGGTCCTCGACCTGCTCACCCGGCTGGCCGACAAGTCGCTGCTGCGGGTGGAGCAGGAGCGCTGCCACCAGCTCGCTACCATCCGCGAGTACGGGCACGAGCAGCTGGCCGCCTCCGGCGAGGCCGACGAGGCGCGCCGCGCCCACCTGGCGTACTACACCGAGTTCGCCGAGCTGGCGGGACCCCGGGTGGACACCGCGGCGGCGGCCGAGCTGGAAGCCGAGCTCGACCAGCTCGACCTGGAGCGCGCCAATCTCCGCGCCGCCAGCGACTTCGCCCGCCAGTCGGGCGACGCGATCGCCGCGCTGCGGATCGCGGGCCAGCTCTGCCGCTACGCCTACCTGCGCGGCCACTACCACGAGATCAGGCAGTGGATGGACCTGGCAGTGACCGTCGGCTCGTCCGCTCCGGCGCAGCTGCGCGCCCGTGCGCTGCTCGGCAGCGGGCGGCTGGCGCACCTGCAGTGCGACTACGAGCCTGCGGTACGCAGGCTGGACGCGGCGCTGTTGCTCTACCGGTCGCTGGGCGACGCGGCGGGGATCGCGTCCTGCCTGCAGGCGCTCGGCAGCGTGGCCCGTGAGCAGGGCAGGTACGCCAGGTCGGCGCAGCTGCACGCGGAAAGCCGCGAGCTGGCCAGAGCCGCGGGAGACGAGCGGGCCGAGGCCGGCGCGCGCAGCTACCTAGGGTTCGTGTCCTGGCTGCAGGGCGACTTCGCGCTGGCGACCACCGAATGCACCGCCGCCCTGTCGATGTTCCGGGTGCTCGGCGACGTCGAGGGGACCGCGTGGTCGCTGATCAGCCTCGGCGTGGTGGCGCGGTACAACGGTGACCTCGCCGCTGCGGAGTCGCTGCTGCGGGAGAGCCTCGCGCTGTCGGAGTCGATCGGGTTCCGCGAGGGCATCGCCTGGAACAACGAGCAGCTCGGCCTGCTGGCCTTCGCGCGCGCCGGTTCCGGTGCGGCCTCCGCCGCCGCGGCCGCCCCGGCCGCGGACCTGCTG
>JASHXJ010000444.1 GCA_030043595.1 Trebonia sp. | reverse complement strand
GTTCCTCGGCCTTGGGTCGATGGGGCTTGGCGTCGGGGCCACGGCGGTCGTCGTGAGCCACTACGGCAGCTCCGCGGCACAGGTCATCATGGTGCTGCTGATCTGGGTGGTGATCGCAGTCATCAACATCGCCCATTCGCAACGCCGCTGAGAGCACTCCATGTTCGAACGATTCACCGAACGCTCCCGCCGCGCGATCGTCCTTGCGCAGGAAGAAGCCAGGCTGCTCAACCACAACTACATAGGAACCGAGCACCTGCTGCTCGGCCTGCTCGCCGACACCGACGGCACCGCGGCGCACACGCTCGAATCGCTCGGCATCACCCTCGACGCCGCGCGGGACCAGGTGCGGCAGATCATCGGGGAGGGCAGCCACTCCCAGGCGGGACATATCCCGTTCACGCCGCGCACGAAGAAGGTCCTCGAGCTGTCCCTGCGCGAGGCGCTGTCCCTGCGCAGCCAGTCCATCGGGAGCGCGCACCTGCTACTCGGGCTGATCGCGGAGGGTGAGGGCGTCGGCGTCCAGATAATCGAGCGGCTCGGCGCTCCGCTCACGACCCTCAGGCAAGTGGCGATCGAGAACGCCGGGACCGAAACGGACCCGGCTGTCACCGTCACGGCCGGCTGGCCGGCACCGCCGCAGAGCCGGCGGGTGCGGGTCGAGGGGCTCGGCGCGATCACGGAGGTGCTCATCTCGATCGACCGCCGCCTGGCCGCGATCGAGCGGCACCTCGGCATCGAAGCGGACCTGGCCGGGGACGCGGCCGCGCAGGAGCCCGAGGCCGCGGCCGAGGCGGAGCCAGGGGAATCACCGGGCGCTGCCGAGTAGGACGCCCGGCCGGAAAACGAATTGCCTGGTAGCGCCCGTCCTGCGTACCCTGGATCGCTCCCGTATCGCACACGAACGGACTTCGTCATGCTGTGGCGCGCACTTGGCCGCCGGTTCCCCGTGCTCGCCATCCGTGACTTCCGGCTGCTGCTGGCTGACCGGCTGCTCGCCCCGGCGGCAGTGGGCTTCTCCATGGTCGGCGTCTCGTTCGCGGTGCTGAACAGCACGGGCTCTTCCGCCGATCTCTCCTATGTGCTGGCGGCGCAGATCGCTCCGATGCTGGTGTTCTCGCTGGTCGGCGGCGTGGCCGCGGACAGGTTCCCGCCGCAGCGGGTGATCGTCGCGGCGAACCTCGCCATCGTCGCGGGCGAGGGCACCTTCGGCCTGCTCGTCCTCACCAGCCGGCCGCCGCTGTGGGCGATGATCGCCCTGGAGGCGCTCACCGGCACCGGATCGGCCCTGTTCTACCCCGCCTCGCAGGCACTGCTGCCGCGGCTGGTGCCCGGCGCGCTGCTGCAGGAGGCCAGCTCGGTCAGCAGGCTGGCGATGAACTCCGGCCTGATGACGGGCGCGGCGGCCGGCGGCCTGCTGGTCGCGGCCGCCGGCCCCGGCTGGGCGCTCACGCTGTGCGGCATCGGCATGACCGGCACGGTGCCGCTGATGCTGGCGATCAAGGGCAGCCGGGCGCCTGGACGCGCCGACAGCGGTCCTGGCATGCTGACCGCGCTGCGCGAGGGCTGGACCGAGTTCCGCTCGCACACGTGGCTGTGGGTGATCGTCGTGCAGTTCTGCCTGGTCATGATGGCCTGGTGCGCCGCCTTCCAGGTGCTCGGACCGGTGGTGGCCAAGGCGCACCTGGGCGGTCCGGCCGCGTGGGGCGCGATCACCGCCGCCGACTCGCTCGGGCTGATCGCCGGCGGCCTTGTCTCGCTGCGGTTCACGCCGCGCAGGCCGATGCTCTTCGTCGTGCTGACCGGGGCGGCCGTCGCGGTCTCGCCCCTGTCGCTGGCGCTCGTGCTGCCGCTGGCCGTGATCTGCCTGGCCTCGTTCGGCCTCGGCGTCGTCGTCGAGATGATGATGGTGCAGTGGACCGTGGCCATGGCCAGGGCGATCCCGCCGGACAAGCTCGCCCGGGTGTCGTCATACGACGCGCTTGGCTCGATGATGGCGATGCCCGCGGGCGCGCTGATCGCCGGCCCGATCGCGACCGCGATCGGGGTCTCGGCCGCGCAGGCCGCGGCGGCGGCCCTGATCATCGTCGTCTCCGCGCTGTCCCTCATCCCCCGCGACGTCCGCACGATCCGCAGCGACCAGCTGGCCCCGGCGCCCCCGGCGGCGCCGGCGCCCCCGGCGGTCCTGGCGCCACCGGCCGAGCCTGAGCCGGTCCTCGCCGCGCCGGGCTGAGCCGTCGCGGGCACCGCGGAATGTCAGACCCCCGGCGTAGCGTGAGGCCATGAACCTTCCCAAGCGTCGTTCCGGCCGACGGCACCACCCCGAGTGCCCCGACTGCGCGACGGAGGCGGCTGGCCAGGATCCGGACCATCTGGCCTACATGACCTGGATCACCACCAGGATCGGCGAGCACGGCTGGGCCGTTCCCGGCGTCTACGGCGACGACCAGGCGCCGCCGTGGGCCTACAGCGTGGGGATGTGGCTCACCTGCCAGTCCCCTGAGCTGATCGTCTGCGGCGTTCCCGTGCAGAACGCGGCGGGCCTCATCAACGCGATCGGCGGCCGGATCGCCGACGGCGAGCAGATCGGGGCGGACGACGTGCTGCGCGACGTCTGCCCCGCGCCGCTCGCGATCCGCCCGGTCGACCTGAGCTGGCGGATGACCAGCATGTTCGCCGTATCCGACGAGTTCTACGGTTTCGTCAGGCCGCCGTACCTGCAGGTCGTCTGGGCGGACAGGAACGGCCGCTTCCCGTGGGAGCCGGGGTTCGCGACCGCCTTCCTCGGGATGCAGCCACTGCTATGGCTGCCCCGCGACGACAACCCGCCCACCCCCTGGACGCGGATCGACCAGGACCGCCTGAGCTGAGCGGGCTGCCGGATACGCTCAGACGTTCCTGGCGTAGGAGCGGAACGTGGTCACCGAGATGGCCACGCAGAGCGCGGCCAGGGCGAGCAGGCCGCCGAACCGGACCGCCACCGCTGACCAGTCGGTGTTCGCGGACAGGACCCAGCGGCCGATCTGCACCTCCCAGTTGAGCGGGTTGCGGGACGCGATCGCCTGCATCCAGCCGGGCAGGAAGCTCGGCTTCATGAACGCCGAGGACAAGAACATCAGCGGCAGCATGAAGAACGTGTAGACGCCGATGATCGCCTCGCGGGAGCGCAGCAGCATTCCGGTCATGTTGGACAGCGCGCCCCAGAGCACGCCGACCAGGACGGCGGCCACCGTCAGCAGTGTTATACCGAGTGTGCTACCGGGGTAACGGGCGCCGCCTGCGTAGCCGAGGACCACGATGATCAGCGTCTGCACGATCGTGCTGACCGACTGCTCCAGGACCGAGGCGTTCATGATCGCCAGCCGGCTGGCGGGGGCGACAAGGAACCGGTTGAGCGTGCCGCGGTCGATCTCCTCGATCATCGCCATGCCCGCCCACATGTTGCCGGACATGGCGTTCATCGCGACGACGCCGGGCACCAGGTAGGCGAGGTACGAGCCGTCGTAGCCGAAGCCGGGAATGTCGATGATCTTGTGGAACAGCGCGCCGAACAGGAACAGCCAGATCGCGGGCTGGATCACGCCGAACGCGAGCACCCAGGGCTGACGGACAAGCGCGTGCAGCTTGCGGCCGGTCAGGTACCAGGTCTGGGCGAGCACGGTGCCCGCCGGAGTCGCCACGGACCGTTCGGGATAATCGATTGCCGTCATCAGCCGGTCACCTCCGTCTGCTGCGTGCGGCGCGATGCCGCGGGTGTTTCTTCCTGCGCCTGGCTGTAGCGGCGGCCGGTGTAGCGCAGGTAGACCTCGTCCAGCGAGGGCCGCGCCACGGTGACCGACGTCGCGGGCGTTCCGGCGGCCGACAGGGCCGCGAGCACCGCCGGGACCGCCGCCGCGCCGTCGTCGCTGCGCGCGGAGACGCTGCGGCCGGCCACCAGGACGTCACGGACCCCGGGAAGAGCGCCCAGCGCGTCGCTGACGTGCCGCCGCCCGGCGTCGGCCGACAGCTCGACCTGCACGACGTCGCCCTTGAGCTCGCCCTTGAGCTGCTCGGGCTCGCCCTCGGCGACGATCCGGCCGCGGTCGACGATGGCCAGCCGGTGGGCCAGCCGGTCGGCTTCCTCCAGGTAGTGGGTGCTGAGCAGGACGGTCATGTTGCCGACCTCGGCGAGCCGGCTGATCTCCTGCCACATCGCCGTCCGCGCCTGTGGGTCAAGGCCCGTGGTCGGCTCGTCGAGGAACAGCACGGTCGGGTGGTGCACGAGGCCGAGCGCGACGTCGAGGCGGCGCTGCATGCCACCGGAGTAGGTGCGGACGAAGCGCCTGGCGGCGTCGGTGAGCTGGAAATGCCCGAGCAGCTCGTCGGCTCTGCGCCGTGCCGTCCTGGTGTCGAGGCCGTACAGGTGGCCCTGCAGGATCAGGTTCTCCCGGCCGGTGGCCGTCGGGTCCGCGCCGGAGCGCTGCGCGACGACGCCGATTACCTTTCTCGCCCGCGCCGGACTGGCGAGGACGTCGATGCCCTCGACACGCGCCGTGCCCTCGTCAGGGACGGTGAGCGTGGTGAGGATCTTGACCGTAGTGGTCTTGCCGGCACCGTTCGGGCCCAGGAGGGCGAAGATCGTGCCCGTGGGGACGGTGAGGTCAAGGCCGTCGAGTGCCGTGACGCGGTCCTTGCTCCTGCCCGGCAGCGGGTAGGTCTTGACGAGGCCGCGCGCCTCGATGGAGTGCATGCTGAGAGCTCCTTGCGTTCAGTGGTCGTTCGCGACCTCTCCCGCGCGGAGGAGCCCGGCTACACTCATGAACTGGGCCTCGGTGACCGGATTCCGCCTGGCCGCGGGATTGGCGGCGAGGTTTGCGACCCCGGCTTCCTGGTGTTGCCGCACCAGGCCGGGGTCGTGCTTACGTCTGGTCGTCTTCGGGTTCGTCCCACCCCCTCTTCGCACGCTCGTCGAGTTCCCGCATCTGCGCGGGCATCTGCCCGGTCTCGTGAATCTGGCGCCAGACTTCCATCCCGCCAAGCGTGCCGGCGATGATCTCGTCGAGCAGGCTGCGCACCCAGCCCGCCTGGGCCTTGCGCATCGTGAGCTGGTATTCGGCCTCGACGAGGAGGACGCGTGGCAGGCGCTGGGTCCACAGCTTCAGGTCCGCCTCGTCGACGGCGTTCAGCTTGTCCAGCGTGGCCAGCCGCGTCGACAGCAGCTCGACCACCTCGGCGGGCGGCAGGATGCCGCCTTCGGACAGCGCGGCCACGAAGCCGCCGTATTCGTCCTCCGGCACGCTGAGCAGTTCGCGCATCCAGTCCCTGAGCTCGGCGCGGCCCTGTTCGGTGATCTGGTACGTGGTCCGCTCCGGCTGGCGGCCCTCCCGGACGGTGCCCGCAGCCTGGATGAACCCGTATTTCTCGAGATTCTGGACCACGGTGTACAGGGAGCCCCAGTTGATCTTGATGGACCTGTCCTTGCCGCGCGCTCGCAGCGTCTGGGCCATCTCATACGGGTACATCGGCCGCTGCGCCAGCAGCGACAGCAGCGCCAGCGCGAGCAGGTTGCCCACCTTCCGCCGCTTCGCCACTGGTCCCGCGCCTCCCGCCTGCCGTCTGCCGCCTGCCGTTTCCGGTGATGCCGGTGTTTTGGTCGCCGCCTTGCTCGCGCACAGGTCCTCGTAACCGAGGATCCGTCTCCAAGTACTCGTAAGCGAGTATACGCGTGCGAACGGCCAGCGCAAGGGCCGGCTGGGCGGACCGCAGCGGGACCAGGGAGCCGGGCGGCCCTGGGCCGACCGGAGCTCGCGGGCGCGCGAGGGCGTCAGCCGAAGAAGACTTCGGC
>JASHXJ010000443.1 GCA_030043595.1 Trebonia sp. | reverse complement strand
ACTACGTGACGAAGCCGTTCAGCTGATAGTTCTACCAGGGCCTAGTAGCGGCTTGTGCTCCGACCGGGAATTCGAGCAGGCCAGCGCACCCGTTTCTCGCTGGGTGGGGCGCTAAGACAAATCGCAGATTAGCGTTCTGCTACTGGACGATTACTGTTCTGGTACCGGGACGGCAATAGCGGCTTTGACCCGCGCCATGCGGGAAGGGCCGGGACTGTTCTGCCGGCGAGGGCTGATCGCATCACGCGAGCGGGCCAGGGGAAGCCGGCCGCATCCTTAACCGGCCGGCCGAAGCCCTTTGCGGGCGGCCCTGCGCGGATCTCAGCGTGCCGGCCTTGCTAGTGAAGCTTGATGGTGAGACTGGCTTTGTTGTTGGCCGTGTCGGGGTCCTTGGTTGATGATCTGGTGGTTGCCGGGATTTTGACGGTGGCATGGACGCGAGGGCCGACGCGCAGGGTGATGGTGTAGGTCATCGTCTTCGCGGCGGCCAGGCTGGGCAGGTGCCAGAGCAAGGTGGAACCGTGTCGCTGTGCGCCGCCAGCGCCGACGACCGTAAGGCCTGACGGCACGGTCACTTCGGTGGTGACGGCGCCTGCGGTGGCCGGCCCGGCGTTGTGGACGCTGATCGTAACCGTGACCTTCGAGCCGTCGGCCGCGCTCTTAGGGCCACTGATCTTAACGCTGAGGTTGGCCTCGTCAGGCAGGGTGCTGAGTGTGTAGGAGACTGTGGCGGTTGCGCCCGGCGTGCTGGCCGTGACAGTGAAGGAGCCGGTGGCGGTGCCGGCGGTGAGTGCAGGAGCCAGTGCTATCCCGCTGGTGCTGGTCGTGACTGTGGCGGCGGTGCTAGCTCCGGGGAAGGCCGCGGACCCGGCTTTCTGGACGGTGAAGGTGACAGGGACGCCGGGGTCGGGCTGGCCGTCCGGTCCGGTGACGGTCGCGGCTAGCGGTGTGCTGAAGGCGTGTCCGCCGACGGCGGACTGGCCGCTGCCCGATAGGGCGGAGATCTTCGGCTCGTAGCTGTAGGCGCCAGCAGCGGTACCTGTCCCGGTGGCGCTGCTCGCGGTCACTGTCTCGGTTCCGGATCCCAGCGGGACTATGACCGTGACGGAGGTAGCGGTCTGCTTGATGATCTGGGCGGCAGCGGTGCCGAAGAGGATGGTGGCTTTCTCCAGGCCGATGCCGGCGATGGTGACATGGGTGCCGGCCGGGCCGGCCGCGGGCGAGACCGCGGTGATGTCGGGACAGGACAGGCCCTGGGCGCGCGGTGAGCCCAGGCCGGTCGCGGCGTCGTAGCCGGCAGTGGCGGGGTAGGCGCCGCCGTTGCTGCCGGTCATGTCCGTGTTGCCGGAGGTGATGTCGGTGAGCGCGCTTCCGTAGACGCCCTGGGCGGCGAGAGCGTACAGGGCCGACGTCCACAGCCCGGTCGTGGTGGTGCAGCCGTCGTTCTTATCTGCAACCAGCCCGGCGAGCAGCGGCGCAGCCAGGCTCGTCCCTCCGTAGGCGGTCCAGGATCCGGCCACGTAGGCGACCATGCCCACCCCGGCGTTGGCGGAGATGTCGGGCACCTCCCTGCAGTTCGTGCCGCACTGCTGCGCCGACGGCCAGGACAAGATGTTCGGCTGATAGGCCGGCCGCGCCTCGAACCGGGACATCCCGCCGCCGCCCGCCGCCTGACCACCGTAGGAGCTGGCGCAGGAGAGGCCCTCGTCGTCCTGGCACGAGTTCCAGGCCACCTCGTCTCCCGGGGCGATCAGGCTCGTTCCGCCCGCAGCTGTCACCCAAGGGTCAGAGGCGGGATAGTCGACTTCCTCGGCCGTGGAGCCGTCGCTTTGGTAGCAGCCCTCGGATCCGCTGTCGCCGGCGGCGACCACGATGGTCTGCCCCTGCGATGCGGCCTGCTCGAACAGCGTCGTGAGGGCAGGGATGTCGCCGGCGTCGTAGGCGTCGGGTTCGCACGAGCCCCAGCTGCTGGAGACCACCTGCGCCGCATCCGCGCCGACGATGCCTGCCCACACGTCGTAGATGCCTTTGGCCGTATCCGGCCCTTCGTAGGAGATGATCGACGAGTCCGGGGCCTGAGACGCGACCTGCTCGATGTCTATGTCGGCCTCGGCCGTGCCGTCAGGGCTCGCCGTTCCGCCGCCGTCGATCTGCACTGTGCTCACCGGGTTGTCCAGCCCGAAGCAGGACTCGTAGGCGGTCACGTCCGGTGCGGAATGGGCCGACAGCTCGTAGAGGCCGATGGTCTGGCCATGGCCGTCCTGGCCGTCACTCGCCAGCGAGGCGATGCCGTAGTAGCTGGCAAGCTGCGGGAACGTCCAGAACCCCTGCGCAGCGTCGTTCTCGGCCCCGGCGCACGCCGGCTGGGCAGCCGCGGGCTGGGCAGCCGCAGGATCGCGGCGCTTCGCGGGCGCGGAGGTCAGCCCGGCCGGCGCCGCCTCCGCCAGCGTGTCGAGTCCAAGGATCCCCTCCACGTCGCCAGCCAGGTCCGCGGGAACCAGCGGCGCAGCCAGGGCACGGAACCCAGCCTGGCCCGATGCCAGCCGGTACCGTTCCAGTGAAGCACCCAGCGAGCTCGCCACTCTCGCCGCTGGCAGCGCCGCGCTCACCGCGAACCCGGCCACACGGGTCACGGTCGCCCCCGCCGACGCTAGCCACGCCTTGACCGCCCCCAGCTCGGCGGCGGACGGCCCGTACCGGGCCAGGAACGCGCCTCGCCCCAGCCAGCGGTGATAGTCAGCTGACTGCGGGTTGTAGAGTCCGGCCAGCAGCGAGGAAACCGCCGCCGGATTACCCGGCGCCAGCACCACCTCCAACCCCACCTGCTGCGAGCCCGCCACAGCTCCCAGTGCCTTTGCGCCCGCCGGAAGAGAACCGGGCAGCAGACGGCCTATCCGCACAACGGCCGGAGCCGCCGATGCGGCTCCCGATGACGGCAGCACGACCATCCCCGCAGATAGCAGCGCGCCCACCGCCACCATCGACACCCGGCCCGCCAGCCCTCCAGCCGCCATCTGCCGCCCCTTCCCCCGGGAGCCCGCACCCGCACAACAGCCAGTCGGGCTCCCATTCGGCACCTCCGGTCAGCATTACGATAATTGACACGGTTTTCGCTTATTCGAGCATTGGCGAAGCCGAAGACTTCTCCGTCACCAATCGGCTAGCCGGCTCTGCCGGTTACCAGGCGGCGTCAAACCACTGCCGACCACTATCGGCTATCTAAAGGACACGTAGAGCAAGGCCGGGCCTCACGCACCGTGACAAGCGCCTGGCAGCTCGTCCCTAGGCGCGCGTTCTCCTTGCCATCGGCCTTTCAGAGCCGGGTATTACATAAGCGACGACATGTCTGCCACGGGCATCGTCGCGAAGGGCCATGGCGAGATCGGCCCATAGTCAGGCATCAGATGAGACCATCACTGCGTGTGCTGGCGGAGGGAGCATCGAGCGGGACGACCCTGCGTCAAGAGCGCGCCGTGAACTGAGACCGGGACCACGACCAGGCCGATAGCCTCCGCGGGGAAAGCGGGGACTGCATCGATTAACGACCGGATCGACCGCTGCTTGTAATGATCTGATTCGCACCTGGGACAACGCCGGAAAGCTGCCGCTCTCTCGCTCAGTGCTGCGTTTGCCGCGATCACCGCATCGGCCGACGCGGCGGCCGCTCCCCGTGCGCCAGTCATGGGAAGCCCTTGCATGTGGGGCCGCGCGATTCCCTTAGGCACGCGCCAAGTGCAACCGCAGTCATCGCAGGTTCTCTCATACTCCCGCGTTCGCCAGGGAATAAGCATAGCTCGATCTTAATGCTCGTCCGCTCGGCGCTAAAAGCGCCCATTCATTGTCAATCGTGCGTTGGCGCATGTCGCGGGGCAGCTTCTCCGCTCCTCTCCTCAACCTGACAGGCGCCATGGGGTCCGGGGACTTGCAGACCGAAGGGACGCGCTGGAGGACCCCTTGACAGGTTCGGGCCGCCCGCCTATGCTGCCGGCGCCAAGGTCGAGGGAGAACATGATGGGAAAGCTGGTCAAGGTCCTCAAGGCCATTGGGCGTTTTGTTAACGGTGCGATCAAAGACATGGCTGCAGATCGGGCTGGGGGCGGGATGGCCACCATGGATGAGCGTGTCGGCGAACAGGACTGGGAGAACGACTGACCGCCGGTAGTACGGACGGACCTCAGCACCTAGCGACGATGTATCGGCTCGGGTTGGGTATGGCGCGTGCCGAGTGTCGCGGCGGCCGCCCGGCGTCGGCGGCCCGCCGCGTTAGCTTGCCCGCATGGACCCGGCGCTCCTCCCGTCCATCGGAAGGGTCTACCGGCCACGGGCCTGCTCCAGGTTCGACTGGTGGACGGGGAGCCAGTCCCGGCCGTAGGTCGTATCCGGCCCCAGGCGCGTGTCGACCGGTTCCTCTCCTTGGCGCAGCGCGTCGATGTATGCATGATCGGCGGCGAGGCGGGCCGCCACCTCGCGACCCTCGGCAACGGCGCCGTGGCCAGGGATCATGACATCGACGTGCCTGGCGGCCTCACCCAGCCGGTCGAGCGCCCTCTCATAGGCGCCCACCTGACCGGGACGGCGCGGGTCGAGGAGCGGGATCACGACATCGGAGAGCATGTCGCCGACGAGCAGGACGCCACGGTCCGCGAGGAGGACTGCGGCGTGGCCGATGGCGTGCGCCTGATGCTCGACGATCTGGCCCGGCACGGGTCCGCCGTCCGCGGGCAGCGGGGTGACGAGCCCGAACAGCTCGAGAGGGATGCCCGACGCGCTCTCCGCTGCCATCTTCTGCCCCCGCTCGCGGGCTTCCCTGGCAGCGCGGGCGCCCGCGGCGGTGGCGTAGCGCGGCACGTCACCGAACCGGGAATGCCAGAGCAGGTGGTCCCAGTGGGGATGGGTGGAGAACCCGGCAACCACTGGAATGCCGAGCCGGTCCAGGTCATCCGCGAGCTGGTTCAGATCGGACCCGTCGATGCCGGGATCGACCAGGATCAGCCCGCCCTCCCCGCGCACCGCGATGGCATTGCTCAAGACCCACGCGCTCTGCCGGACCCAGACGCCGTCGGCCACCTGATTCAGCATGGGTTCACTCTGTCAGGTATCTCTGCCCGGGCACAGAAGGAAGCAGAACCGCTCCAGCTCTGGGCGCTCGGGTGGGCCTGGCGAACCGTCTGCCGAGCTCAACCTCCGAAGGGCCATGGGGACGCTCTGGGACTATGAAGCGCAGCCATCATCTCACTTTGAGTAACCAAACGTGCGCTTAGAACTCACGAGCAACGACTCCAGCAGAACCCGCCTGCGGTCACAGTCGACAAGCAACCGCGGTCACGTCACGGTTCTGGTCCACATCTCGCGAAGATCGCGTAACGGTAAGGCGGTAATTCCTGTCACCGGGCTGCGGTGCAGGCCGTGGCCGGATGAATGTGACATTCAGCCGCCCATGACCGGCTCGATGCCACATTCATCCGGTACCTCGCGGGCATGGCGGCGGCGCCGGGAATCGCCCGGAAATGGACATATGGGGGTGAATCATCGTCACGAGATTTGGAACAGAGCCCACATCACACGAGCAAACCACGGCGCCATCTTGATCTAATAACCGCCCAATTCAGCAGTGCAGCGATCAGCCATTTCTGCGGGTCGCTGACTTGCAGGTTCGCTGGCGCCCGGCTGGCCCGTGCGAGCAGCGCAACCTCAGGTCCGGGGAGGAACCGAGGGGGCGATGGTGGTGTACCAGAAGCCACTCGCGAGATTCCCCGCCGCGGACACCAGGAACCACGCTGACAGCTGGTACATTTTGCGCCGCTCCGCGTCAGCTCCCGCCTGA
>JASHXJ010000442.1 GCA_030043595.1 Trebonia sp. | reverse complement strand
GTGAATGCACGCGGTCCCTGGATACTGGCCTCGGCCGCTCCGGCCGCTCCGGCCCAGGCGGCCATCCCTGCCAGCAGCAGCGGTACGCCGAGGAACTTGACTGATCGCGCCACTAGCCGGCATCTGCGCACCATCTGCCCCTTTCCCGCGAACACCACCAGCCCCGAGTGTGGCATATCGGACATCTCGCCGCTAGCTGCGCCGGTGTGTCGCACGCATGCCCCGCACGCGGGAAGATCGCAGCGGCTTGCGATAGCGGTAGGCGGCCGAGAGGATCAGCCTCAAGGGCGACGGTACCGGAGCCGGCGCCCGGCGGACGGAGGCACGGAGGCAAGGCATGCGGATCGGCACCATGGCCGGGGAGACGAGCGGCAGTCAGGCACTCGGCGAACTGGCCGATCAGCTCCGCCGGGCGGCTGACGACGGGTTCGCGTCGGTCTGGATGGCGAACATCTTCGGGCTTGACGCACTGACCTCGCTGGCGGTAGCCGGCAGCCAGGTGCCGGGCGTCGAGCTCGGCACGGCCGTCGTTCCCACCTACCCGCGGCATCCGGCGGCGCTGGCGCAGCAGGCGCTGACCGCCGCGCTGGCGGTCGGGCCCGGACGGCTGGCACTCGGCATCGGGCTGTCGCACAAGATCGTGATCGAGGACATGTACGGGTACAGCTTCGACAGGCCCGCCCGGCACATGCGCGAATACCTGTCGGTCCTGCTGCCGCTGCTGGACGGTACCGCGGTCAGCGTTGATGGCGGCACGCTGAGCGCGCACATCGGCCTGTCCACGCCCAGGGCGGGCCGGGTGCCGGTGCTGCTGGCCGCGATGGCACCGCGGATGCTGACGCTCGCCGGGGAGCAGACCGACGGCACGGTGCTGTGGATGACCGGGCCCGGCACCGTCCGCGACTACGTGGTCCCGGCTATCTCGGCCGCGGCCGCCGCCGCGGGCAGGCCCAGCCCGCGTGTCGTCTGCCTGCTGCCGGTCTGCGTGACCAGCGATCCGGCTGCCGTCAGGGCGAGCGCGGCGCAGGAGTTCGCCATCTACGGACAGCTGCCGTCCTACCGCGCGATGCTGGACAGGGAAGGCGCGGCGGGTCCTGCCGACGTGGCGATCGTCGGCGACGAGGACGCGGTCGCGGCGCAGATCCTGGCGCTCGCGGACGCCGGGGTGACCGACTTCGTCGCGACTGAGTTCGCCCGCGGTGAGGATCAGGAAAGGACCCGCGGCCTGCTGAAGGCAGTCATCGCCGGAAGCTAGCGCCTTTCGGCCCGGCCCGGGCCGAGGGTGCGCTTGAATCGGTGGGTGGCTAACTACGGTGACTGGCAGTTCGGCGTTTATCTCGACGGGCTGAGCGGCAAGCGTCCGGCTTTGCCGATGTCGTACGCCGAGCTAGAGCGGCAGGCCGAGAAGGTCATGTCGGCGCAGATGTGGTCGTACGTGGCGGGCGGGGCCGGGAACGAGCGGACCCAGCGCGCGAATGTGCGTGCCTTTGACGGCTGGGGACTGCTGCCGCGGATGCTGGCGGCTGCGGCGGAGCGGGACGTGTCGGTGGAGCTGTTCGGGCGGCGCCTGCCGACGCCGCTGCTGCTGGCGCCGGTTGGGGTGATCGGGCTGTGCGCCGAGGACGCGCACGGCGACCTGGCGTCCGCGCGTGCCGCGGCTGCGAGCGGCGTGCCGATGGTCGCCTCGACGCTGTCGCAGGATCCGATGGAGACGGTCGCCGCGGAGTTCGGCGGCACCCCTGGCTGGTTCCAGCTCTATCCGCCCGCTGACCGGGAGCTGTGCGAGAGCCTGGTGCGCCGGGCCGAGGCCGCGGGGTTCTCGGCGATCGTGGTCACGCTGGACACGCTGACCCTGGGCTGGCGGCCACGCGATCTTGCGCTGGCGAGCTTCCCGCAGCTGCGGGGCTTGTGCCTGGCCAATTACACCAGCGATCCGGTGTTCCGCAGCCGCCTGGCGGTACCGCCGGAGGAAGATATGCAGGCGGCCACCGGCCAGTGGGCGCTGCTGTTCGGCAATCAGCGGCTGTCCTGGGATGATCTGCCGTGGCTGCGGTCACTGACCTCGCTGCCGCTGCTGCTCAAGGGCATCTGCGCACCGCAGGACGCGGGCCGGGCGGTGGACGCCGGAGTGGACGGCCTGTGGTGCTCCAACCACGGCGGCCGCCAGGCGAACGGGGGCCTGCCGGCCCTGGACTGCCTGCCCGGCGTGGTCGATGCTGCCGGGGACGTGCCGGTGATCTTCGATTCCGGCGTGCGCAGCGGGGCCGACGTGATGATCGCGCTGGCGCTCGGCGCGCGGGCGGTGGCCATCGGGCGGCCGTACGCGTACGGCCTCGCGGTCGGCGGCCAGGCGGGGATCGAGCACGTACTGCGCTGCATCCTTGCCGAACTGGACCTGCTCATGGCCGTCGACGGCTACCCGTCTGTCGCCGCCCTCGACCGCGACGCCCTGCGCCGGGTGCGCTGATGCCGGCCTACTGCGGCGCCATCGGCGGGCAGTCGGCGGGGTCGGTGACGACGCGGATCGGCGACCCCGCGAGGTAGGCGGCGACGTCCTGCGCCATGCGCTGCCAGGCGGTGCGGAAGAGTTCCTCGGTGACGTAGCCGACGTGCGGGGTGACGACGACGTTGTCCAGGGACCGGAAGGGGTGACCGGCGGGGAGCGGCTCGCGGTCGAAGACGTCGAGGCCTGCGCCGCCGAGGTGGCCGGAGCGGAGCGCCTCGATGAGGGCCCGCTCCTCGATGATCGGGCCGCGGGAGATGTTCACCACGATGGCGCCCTTCTTCATCATGGCCAGGTCCTCGGCGCGCAGCGTGTTGCGCGAGCGCTCGGAGAAGACGAGGAAGACCCCGAGGACGTCCGCCGACGACAGCAGCTCATCCTTCGTAACCTTCGTCACGCCCAGCTCGGCGCAGCGCTCCCGCGTGAGGTTCTGACTCCACGCGATCACGTCCATGCCGAGCGCCTTCGCCACAGGGACCATCGCGCCGCCGAGATGGCCCGCGCCGAGCAGGCCCAGCGTCTTTCCGCCGAGCGGGACAGGGAACCCGGTCTGCCAGCCGCCGGCGCGGATGACCCGGTCCTCGACGCCGGTCCGCTTGGCGACAGCGAAGATGAGCGCCCAGGCCATCTCCGACGGCGCGGGCAGGCCCGGCCTTACCGCGTGGCCGACCGGACGCGCCGCAGCGTCCCGGCTGGTCTCGGCGGTGCCGCAGAGCAGGATTCCCCGCTCGATCCGGGCCTGGTGGTCGACGACGTTGCTCGTCCGCCCGTTGCAGACGAGCAGTTTCAGGCTGGGCAGGCCCTCGAGCACCGCCCGGGGAAACCGCGCCCGCTGCTGGGTGATGACAACGACCTCGTAGCCGGCCAGCTCGGCGACGAGCCGCTCCGGCGGGATCGCCTCCCGGTAAACGGTGATCTCCGCGTCGCCGGGCAGCGCCGACCAGTCGCCGTACTCCAGGGCGACGCCGATGTAATCGTCGAGGATCGCGATCTTCCGCACGCTCACAGGGTATTTCCCGTGGTACTCACCGGGGCGGGGTACGGGGCAAAGGAGAAGGTATGAGCGGCAAGCCGAGCATCGTGCTCGTCCATGGCTTCTGGGGTGGCGCGGCGCACTGGGCCAAGGTCATCGTCGATCTGAACCGGCGTGGCTACGACTCGCTGCACGCCGTGGAGAACCCCTTGACGTCGCTGCGGGACGACGCCGAGCGCACGCGGAAGATGGTCAGGCAGGTCGACGGGCCGGTCCTGCTCGTCGGCCACTCCTACGGCGGGGCGGTGATCACCCAGGCCGGAGACCTGCCGAACGTCGCAGGGCTCGTGTACGTGGCCGCGTTCGCTCCCGACGCCGGCGAGAGCGTCGCCCAGATCGGCGACTGGCGGGTGGCCCAGGCCGCGGCGGCCGGGAATATCGCGCCAGACTCCGACGGCTTTGTCTGGATCAGGCAGGACAAGTTCCGGGAGAGCTTCTGCCAGGACCTGCCCGCCGATGAGGCGCTCGTGATGGCCGTGACGCAGAAGGCGCCGGTCGGATCGACGGCGGGGGACACCATCTCGGACCCGGCGTGGCGCACGAAGCCGGCCTGGTACCAGGTGTCGGCGGACGACCGCATGATTCACCCGGACAGCGAGCGCCAGATGGCCGAGCGCATGAAGCCGCAGCACACGGTCGAGCTCGCCGCCAGCCATGCCTCGCTCGCGTCACAGCCAGCCGCGATCGCCGACCTGATCGACCAGGCCGCGATCTCGATCAGCTAGCGCCACGCAGCCGGCAGGGCGCGCCCGGCGGTACCGGTCTCTCCCAGCCAGAGCCAGGCTGACGCGGAAGTGAAGCCACTGCCCGTTCGGACAGATGATTTTCATTATCCCGAACGGACCGTGCTTGCTCCCCTCCCGGACCTGGCTCCCGGACGGCCCTGCGCCGCGGCTCCTTGGCCGCGGCAACCAAATTTCCGCCCGCGGATTGTACGAGTCGAGACGGGCGGTGGCGCCAGCGCCGCGGGCGGTGGATTATGGATTAGCCGCGGGCCTGCCGCCCGTCGCCGCCGCGTGCCGGCGGTCGCCCGCAGCCATCCGAGGAAGGGTCCACATGAGCATCATCACGCGAGCCGCGGTCTGCCGGGTGCCCGGCCAGCCGTGGGAGATCACTGAGCTTGAGCTGGACGAGCCGAAGGCCAACGAGATCAGGGTCAAGTTCTTCGCCGCCGGCCTGTGCCACTCCGACGATCACATCCAGAAAGGCGACGCGCCGATGCGCCTGCCGGTGGTCGGCGGGCACGAGGGCGCCGGCATCGTGGAAGCGGTGGGCGAAGGCGTCACCCGGGTCAGCGTCGGCGATCACGTGACCTGCTCGTTCATCCCCGCCTGCGGCAAGTGCCGGTACTGCGCGACCGGCCGCCAGAACCTGTGCGACGCGGGCAAGAACGCCGGCACCGGGCTGTTCCCTGACGGCACGTTCCGGTTCCACCAGGGCGGCGAGGACTTCGGCGGCCTGTGCGTGCTCGGCACGTTCTCCCAGTACGCGGTGGTGCACGAGTACTCCGTCATCAAGATCCCGGACGAGATCGGCTTCGACGTCGCCGCGCTCGTGGCCTGCGGGGTGCCGACGGGCTGGGGCTCGGCGGTCCGCGCCGGCGACGTGCGCGCCGGGCAGACCGTGGTGATCTACGGCGCGGGCGGCGTGGGCAGCAACGCGGTGCAGGGCGCCCGGTTCGCCGGCGCGAAGAACGTGGTCGTGGTGGACCCGGTGCCGTTCAAGCGGGAGATGGCCAAGGTGTTCGGTGCCACGCACACCTTCGCCACCGCCGAGGAGGCGCGTGAGTTCGTCGTCCAGACCACCTGGGGCGAGCTCGCCGACCGCGCGATCATCACGGTCGGCATCCTGCACGACGAGGTGATCAAGAACGCCATCCAGGTCGTGGGCAAGACCGGCCAGGTCACGGTCACCGCGGTCGGCAGGGGCATGATCAACGAGAACCCCGGCATGCTGATCGGCTACCAGCGCCGGGTCCAGGGCTCGATCTACGGTGGCTGCAACCCGCTGTCCGACGTGCCGCTCCTCATCGGCCTGTACCAGGCCGGCGAGCTCAAGCTGGACGAGCTGATCACCCGCCGGTACAAGCTCGACGAGATCAACGAGGGCTACCAGGACATGCTCGACGGCAAGAACATCCGCGGCGTGATCATCCACGAGCACTAGGACCTGTCCGGGAAGGGAACGTCAGAAGATGAGCATCACCACCCGCGCCGCCATCGCCCGGGCCCCGCACGTCGGCTGGGAGATCGTCGACCTGCAGCTCGACGAGCCGAAGGCGCACGAAGTCCGTGTCAAGCTGATGGCCGCCGGGCTCTGCCACTCCGACGACCACATCACCACCGGCGACGCCCCCATCCGGCTGCCGGTCGTGGGCGGGCACGAGGGCGCAGGGATCGTCGAGTCCGTCGGCCCCGACGTACGGCGCGTCAAGCCGGGCGACAAGATCGTCTGCTCGTACATCCCGGCCTGCGGCGCCTGCCGGCCGTGCTCGACCGGGCACTCGAACATGTGCGTCAAGGGACTCAACGCCGGCACGGGCATGTTCGAGGACGGCACGTGGCGGTTCCACGAGGGCGACACGGACATCGGCGGCTTCTGCACGCTCGGCACGTTCTCCCAGTACGCGGTCGTCTCGGAGTGGGCCACGGTGCCGCTGCGGGAGGACTTCCAGGACATCCCGTGGGAGATCCTGAGCCTGGTCGGGTGCGGGGTGCCGACCGGCTGGGGGTCCGCCGTGCACGCGGCCGGGGTGCAGGCAGGCGACACCGTGGTGATCTTCGGCGCCGGCGGCGTCGGCAGCAACGCGGTGCAGGGCGCGCGGTTCGCCGGGGCGAAGAACGTGGTCGTGGTGGACCCGGTCGAGTTCAAGCGCGAGATGGCCACCAGCGTCTTCGGCGCCACTCACGCGTTCGCCACCGCCAAGGAAGCGCAC
>JASHXJ010000441.1 GCA_030043595.1 Trebonia sp. | reverse complement strand
CGCGATGGCCGCGGTGATCCCGGCCAGCCCGCCGCCGATCACTGCCGCCTTCACTGCGCCGCCCCCTTGCGCGCCTTCCAGCGGTCGACACCGCTGAGCGCCTGCGCCGCGACCAGCGCCTTCTCCCCGGCCGGCAGCGACATCCGCCCGTTCAGCACGGCGCTCGGCTGGCTGGCGATGCGCTCGAGCAGGCGCCGGTAGATGCCCGCCATCGCGCCGGTGCACGCCGCGCTGCGCCGGTCGATCGTGGCCAGCAGCCGCATCCCGGAGGCGTACCACTCGCGGGCGCGTGCCGCCTCGAACTCTACGAGGCTGGCGAAGCGGGCCTTCTGGCCGTCGGTCTGGAACGGCTCGGGCTGGCCGAGGGTGAGCTCGCAGCCGAACTTCGCCAGGTCCTCGGCGGGCAGGTACACCCGGCCGTTCAGGTAGTCCTCCCGGACGTCGCGCAGGATGTTCGTCAGCTGGAGCGCGACGCCGAGGTCGTCGGCCATGCGCTGCTGTCTCGCGGGGTCTGTCGCGCCGTAGATGCCCAGGGACAGCCGGCCGATCGAGCCGGCCACGCAGCGGCAGTACCAGAGCAGGTCGTCGAACGTCTGGTAGGCGGTGTGGCTGACGTCGGCCAGGCAGCCGTCGATCAGCTCGCCGAACGCGGCCAGCGGGATCGGGAAGCGCGTGGCCGCGTCGAGGAGGGCGACGAGGACCGGGTCACCGTGGCCGGCGTGCGTGGCGTTGCTGGCGTTGCTGTCCGCGCGGTTGTCCTCCGCCCGGTTCTGCACCGCCGCGACGAGGGCGTGCACCTGGGTGCGGGCCGCCTCGAGCTGTGCCGCCTTGTCCTGCGCTGGCAGGTCGCCGTCGCCGATGTCGTCGATGCGCCGGGCATAGGCGTATACCGCGGCGAGCGCGCGCCGCTTGGGCGGCGGCAGCAGCCGGATCCCGTAGGCGAAGTTCCGCGCCTGCGACCAGGTGATCTGCTCGCACTGGCGGTACGCCTCGTCCGCGTCCACGCTCACCCCCCGTTCACTGTCCCCTGATGTAGCAGCTGACCATGGCGCGCAGCGTGGCTGCCTTGCCCGGCTTCGGCGTCTGGCGCAGCACGTCATGGCCCGCCCTGGTGATGGCCTGGAGCGCGGCGCGGCCCCCGGCCACGTAGCCGGAGATCGCGAGCCTGGCCGCGCCTGTCAGCGTGCCGATGAGCGGAGCACCCTCGCTGAGCAGGTTTCCTGCCCGCTGCGTCTGGAACGTCATGAGCCTGACGACGTCCTCGCTGGCCGTGTGCGCCGCCAGGGCGGCCGCGGTGACGCCGAAGCTCCTCAGGTCTTCCTGCGGCAGGTAGATCCGGCCGTTGCCGAGGTCCTCGGCGACGTCCTGCCAGTGCTCGATGAGCTGCAGGGCCGTGCAGATGTTATCCGACAGCCGCAGGCGCTCCGGCGTGGCCGCGCCGACGATGTACAGCACCACCTGGCCGACCGGGTTCGCGGACAGCTCGCAGTAGCGCTTCAGGTCGTCGTAGGTCTCGTACCGGCTGACCAGCTGGTCCTGGCGGTTGGCCTGGATCAGGTCGTCGAGCGGGCGCCTTGGGATGCCCTTGTCGCTGACGGTCCTGCCGAGTGCCTGGATGGCGGGCAGCTCCGGCTGGCCGCCCTCGTAGATCCTGGCGACGTCTTGCTGCAGGTCGTCGAGGAGGCGGAGCCTGGTGGCCTGCTGCGTCTGCGGACTCGCGTCCGCGGGCATGCCGGGCAGCGGCTCGTCGCCGATGTCGTCGACCAGGCGCGCGAAACCGTACAGCGCCGAGAGGTGCTGCCGCCACGCGCGGGGCAGCACGCGAAGGGCGACAGGGAAGTTCTCCCCGGACGCCTTCGCCGCGACCGCCAGCGAAATCTCCGCCGCGACCGCCAGGCCCGCTGCGGGGGCCTTTTCGTCTTCGTCCAGGCCGCTCTTCCCCGCCAGGCCGCTCGATCCTCCGCCAGCCACCTGTCTATTTGCGCACAGGTCAGGTAATGATTGCAAACAATGACGCATGCGTCACCTGACGCAGATGTCGGAGAACGGCGGAGGTATGCCGACAGTACCGGCATGGGGTCGCACGGGTACCGTGCATTGCGCTGTTATTCAGTTTGCATCAGCCAATGGCGATATGCTAAGGAATACGCAAAAGCCTAAGTCAATGGCTGCTGACCTGGGGAGATGCTTCACCGTCAGCGTGCGCAGGAGCGGCCTGCCTGCTAGTGCCGGGTTAGCCCGCACGGCGTCGCGCGACGGACCAAAGGGCCCATTTCAATGCGTGTTCCCACGGTGCACGGAGAATTCCGGATCGGACACATGGCGGAAACATTCGGCCGCGGCGTGCCATGCCGGGTACGTGGCGTCCCTGACGGGCGCGGGCCCGCGCCGTCATGATCGCCAGATGAGAACCAGGGCGCAGTCGTCGGCGCTGGCGATGGCGCGCTGCATGGTGGTGACGAGTTCCGGCGCGCCGGTCCGAAAGCCGGCGACGACGAGTCGTTCGGCCTCGCCGAGCAGTCGCTGGATGCCCTCGTCGATGTCCCGGCGCGGCGCCTCCACCAGCCCGTCGGTGTAGAGCATGATCGCGTCGCCGCGGCGGAGCACGCCCTTCTCCGGAATGTCGGGGACGCTGGCCAGGTCGGGGACGACGCCGAGCACGATGCCGCGTGCCCTGCTGACCTGCCAGCGGCCGGTGTTCGCGTCGAAGCGCACCGCCGGCGGGTGCCCGGCCGAGGACACCGTGTACTCCCCCGACGCCAGGTCGACCGCGAGGTGCACGGCGGTCACGAACCCCTCGGGCGCCTTGCCCCGGCGCAGGTAGGAGTTGCAGGCGGGCAGGAACGACTCCCTGGGGACCGAGCCGAGCACGCCGCCGAAGGCGCCGGACAGCAGCAGCGCCCTG
This sequence comes from Trebonia sp., assembly GCA_030043595.1. Lineage (GTDB taxonomy): Bacteria > Actinomycetota > Actinomycetes > Streptosporangiales > Streptosporangiaceae > Trebonia. The sequence continues at coordinate 2,783 of JASHXJ010000441.1, read as the reverse complement.
GTGGCCGCGTCCATCCCCTTGCCCGACACGTCCACGAGCGCGACCTCGAGCGACGTGCCGTCGCTGTGCGAGACAACGAAGTCACCGCCGAACGAGGAACCGCCGGCCGGCCGCAGCACCACCGTCGACCCCCAGCCTTCGCCGAGCTCGGGCAGCGTCCCCTGGGCGCGGATACGGTCCCGCAGCTCGATCATCATCCGGTCCGCACGCAGCCCGCGGGTGCCGAGCTTGCCCCTGGTCCTGGCGAGCACGTCGGCGAAGAACGCGGTGACCACGATCGTGGCGATGATCCCCGCGCCCGCCTTTCCCTCGGCGACGTCGTAGGCGATGCCGAGGCCAGCGATGACGAACAGGATCCGCAGCGCCCGCGGCCACAGCAGCAGGCCGCCGCACAGGATCGGCAGGATCATCACCCCGGGCGAGAACCACCACTCGTACCCGTGCTGCGCGGCCGCGATCGCGATGACCACCGTGACAACGGTGAGGCCGAACGCGACCCGCCGGTTCCTGGTGATGAACTGCTGCCTGACCTGATCGCTGACCCATCCGCCGACAGCACGTAGCCGGCGCATCACTGTGCGCAGGACTCCTGCGGGCGAGGGAGCAACCATGACGGCCGCAGGCTATCCGCTAATCGCTGTCGCCGCACGCGGCGGCACGCTGACTCCGGCCCTGCCGGCCGGTCTGCGCTGCGAAAACGATTCGCATCCTGCGGGCAGGAAGGATAAGAAGGCGATCATGGCAGACGTGTACCCGATCCGCCCCGTCACCGACGATGAGTTCCCCGCCTACCGCGCCGTGGCCGAGCACGCGTTCCACATCGGCCCGCCCGCCGAGCGCGACCTGCCGCTGATCGGCCGGCTCTTCGAGGCGGACCGGTCGCTGGCCGCGTTCGACCCCGCGCTGCCCGTCAGCGCCGGGCCGGTCGGCACCGCGGGGGCGTTCACCTTTCAGATGTCCGTGCCGGGCGCGGTCGTGCCGACCGCGGGAGTGACCGCGGTGGCGGTCCTGCCCACCTACCGGCGGCGCGGCATCCTGCGCTCGCTGATGCGCCGCCAGCTCGCCGACATCGCCGCCAGGGGCGAGCCGATCGCCGCGCTGTGGGCATCGGAGACGCCGCTGTACGGACGGTTCGGATACGGACGGGCGACGACGCATGCCTCTTTCGTGCTGCGCCGCGGCGAGGGCGCTCTCGCGCCGTGGGTGCCGGCCGACCCCGGCTTGCGCCTGCGCATCGCCTCGCCGGCCGTGGTCATCGCGGAGCTCGGCAAGGTCTACGACACGGTGCTCGCGACCCAGCCGGGCTTCTGCAGCAGGAATGACGCCTGGTGGGACCGGCTGCTCAAGGACCCGCCGGAGGACCGGAACGGGTTCAGCCCGCTGCGCTGCCTGCTCGCCGAGGACGAGTGCGGGCCGCGCGGCTACGCGCTCTACGCCGGCCAGGGCCGCTGGGATGAGAACACGTTCCTGCCGGACAGCCGGCTCGTCGTCAGGGAGCTGACGGCGGCAGACCCGGCCGCCGCCGCGGCGCTGTGGCGCGACCTGCTCAGCCGCGACCTGGTGGCGGAGGTCATCGCGCGGCTGCGGCCCGCCGACGACCCGGTGCTGTACCAGCTGCTCGACCCGCGCCGGGCGCGGCCGCAGGTCGCGGACGGGCTCTGGGTGCGGATCGTCGACCTGCCGCACGCGCTGGCCGCCCGCCGGTACTGCTGCCCCGTGGACGTGGTACTGGAGGTCACCGACGAGCTGCTGCCAGGCAACGCGGGCCGCTGGCGGCTGCGGGCCGCCGGCTTGAGCGGGTCGGCCGGCTCGGGCGCCCCGGCCGGGGCCGTCAGTTGCGAGCGGACGTCCGACCCCGCCGACGTCGCGCTCGGCATCCGGGAACTCGGGGCCGCCTACCTCGGCGGCACCCGGCTCGGCATGCTCGCCGCGGCAGGGCTCGTCACCGAACTGCGGGCCGGCACCCTGGCGCCGCTGTCCGCCGCCATGTCGTGGGACCCGGCCCCCTGGTGTCCGAAGATCTTCTGACTCAGACTAGAGCGATGGGAGGCATGAAGATCACGCTCAGCGCGGCGATGCGGGCCAGGGACGTGTCACGCCCGCGGCCGGATCAGCTGGCCGAGGCCGCCGCGGACGAGGAGCCGGCGCGGCCCGCTGAGCACGGCGCGGCGGCTCCGGAAGAGGCGCCGCAGCCGCGCGGCCGCCGCCGGCGCCGCCGTCCCCGGTAGCCGCCCCGCGATATTACGGGCACACCCGTTAGCGTGAAGACTTATCCGACCCCCAGCCCGGATAAGTCTTCGCGTTAACCGCCCGGGCCGGGCTATGCGGTGCCGGGGAGCGGCGGGAGCTCGCCGGTCTTCTCGTATTCTGCGATCATCGCCAGCCGCCGCTTGTGCCGCGGGTCCTGGGAGAACGGCGTCTCGACGAAGATCTTCGCGAACCCGATCGCGTCGGGGATGCTGTACATCCGCGCGCCGAGGCTGAGCACGTTGGCATCGTTGTGCTGCCTGGCCAGCTGGGCGGTCTCCGCGCTCCAGGCCACGGCCGCCCGGATCCCGGCGATCTTGTTCGACGCTATCTGCTCGCCGTTGCCGGAACCGCCGACCACGATGCCCAGGCTGCCCGGGTCATCGATGACACCGCGCGCCGCCCGCATCACGTAAACGGGGTAGTCGTCGTCCGGCACATACGAGGCCGGCCCGCAGTCAACGGGCTCGTGCCCGGCTTCGGTGAGCCAGGCGATCAGGGCCGCCTTCAGCTCGAAGCCCGCGTGATCAGATCCC
>JASHXJ010000440.1 GCA_030043595.1 Trebonia sp. | reverse complement strand
CGGTCGCGGCCGAGCCCTGGGACGGCCCGGCGCGACCGGCCGGCTCCGGCGGGCCTGGCCCCCGGCACGCCCTGCCGGAGAGCCCGGCGCCGGATGAGGCGCGAACGCTCGCCTCCGCACTGCAAAGCAGCTGGCAGCGGAGCCGGCAAACCGATCAGCCGTCTGATCCCGGGTCCGCGGAGCCGCAGTGGCCCGCGTGGCGGCAGGACACGAAGGCACCCGATAGCACACGGGATACCGAGGAGGACTAATGGGGGAGGGCGGCAGTCCAGCACGGGACCTCGCCTGGCTGTTGGATGACCTAGCCGACCGGGTACCGGATTTCCGCCGGGCCGCGATCTTGTCCCGTGATGGCCTGCTCATCGCCGCCTCGAAGGACCTGTCCCGTGAGGACGCGGAGCACATGTCGGCGGTAGCGGCGGCCGTGCAGAGCCTGGCGGCCGGCACCGGAGAGCGCTTCGGGGCCGGCGGGGTACGGCAGACTGTCATCGAGCTGGAACAGGGGATCTTCTTCGTCATCGCGGCCGGCGAGGGCAGCTGCCTGGCGGCGCTGTGCCCCGCCGATGCCGACGCTGGCACCGTTGCCTACGAGATGGCGATGCTGGTCAAGCGTGCCCGGCCGCATCTGGCAGCCCTGCCGAGGTTCCCGCCGATCGAGATACCGGTGGAGTGAGTGGGGTGCCCTCGGGCGACACCTGGAGACGCAGGGAGTCCGGTCCTGTAGTACGTCCCTACGCGGTGACCGGCGGGCGGACCGAGCCCGCCGACGGCGAGGTGCTCGACCTGCTCGCGGTCGTCATCGCCACCGGACGGCACGCGGAGGATGCCGACGGCACGGTGCTGACCCCCGAGCACCGCAGGATCCTGAACTTGTGCCGGCGGCAGGTCACGGTGGCCGATGTCGCCGCCGACACGGCGCTGCCAGTGGGCGTGATCCGCGTGCTGCTGGCTGACCTGATGATCCAGGGCGCAATCACCGTAGTCCGGCAGCGGCCAGCGGGCCAGCGGACCGGCAGCGACGTTCTCCAGGAGATACTCAATGGGCTCCGCGCACTCTGACGGCGCGGCCCCGCTCGCCACGTTCGCGGCGCACAAGATCCTCATCGCGGGCGGGTTCGGGTCCGGCAAGACGACACTTGTCGGCGCGATCAGCGAGGTCCGGCCGCTGCGCACCGAGGAACTGCTGACCACCGCGAGCATCGGCAGCGACGACCTGTCGGGTCTCAGCGGCAAGAACACGACGACCGTCGCGCTGGACTTCGGCCGGATCACGATCAGCAGTGAGATCGTGCTGTACCTGTTCGGCCTGCCGGGCCAGGAGCGCTTCTCGTTCCTGTGGGACGAACTGTCCTATGGCGCACTCGGCGTGGTGATCCTCGCCGACGTTCGCAGGCTCACGGACAGCTTCCCGTCCGTCAACTACTTCGAGAAACACAGGCTGCCGTTTGTCGTCGCCATCAACTGCTTCGACCAGGCCCCCCGCTACGACCCGGAGGAAGTGCGCGTCGCGCTCGACCTCGATCCGGGCGTCCCGGTAGTGCTGTGCGACGCCCGCGAGGCCGACTCGGTCAAGCAGACCCTGATCACGCTGGTGGAGGCGATTGCCGCCAGGTGGTCCCGTGACAGCTCCCGGCGCGGCCACGGTCTGGGGCGGCCCGTCATGGCACCGAGGATGTAGGCGGTGGCGACCATGAACAGCCCGGCGGCAGGCTCACAGGCGCGGCGCGTCTGGAGCGGATGGGCGCCCCCGCTGGCCGAGGGCTTCGTCGCCAGGCCGGAGACGGGAAGCTTCCTCCAGCGCGTGCTCGCCCCGGGCATGACGGTCGCCCTCGTCTCCGACAGGGCCGCCGCCGGGCCCCGCGGCTGGCGTGACTCCAGCGGCAAGACGCAACTCGCGGTGTCCTACGCCCAGTCCCTGTGGCAGGCCGCCGCGGTCGACCTGGTGATCTGGCTAACCGGCACCAGCCGGGCGCAGGTGCTCTCCGGCTACATGGAGGCGGCGGCGGCGCTCGGCGTCCAGCTGTCCGGCGACGCTGACTCGGTTTCGGCGCGCTTCCTGAGCTGGCTGCGCGACAGCGACCGCCCGTGGCTCGTCGTCGTCGACGACCTGACGGACGCCACCGCGCTTGAGCGGCTGTGGCCGCAGGGGCCTGCCGGCCGGGTGCTGATCACCACGGCGGACTCGGCGGCGTTGTTCGGGCACCAGGCGCAGGTGATACCCGTGGGGGCGTTCAGCCGCCGTGAGGCGCTGACCTACCTGGTGGGCCGGCTCACCGCGGACCTCGACCAGCGGCAGGGAGCCATTGACCTGGTGACCGACCTCGGTCAGGAGCCGCTGGCGCTCGCCCAGGCCAGCGCGGTGATCGCGAGCTCGGAACTCACCTGCCACGACTACCGTGAGCATTTCCTGCGCAGGCGAGAGCAGGTGCTCGGGGCGGCGGCCGCCGCGGTCGCGGAGCCCATGGCCGGGGCGGTCACCTGGGCGCTGTCCGTCGACCACGCCGACCTGCTGTCGCCGGGATCCGCCCACCCGCTGCTCGCGCTGGCCGCTCTGCTCGATGGCAACGGGATCCCGGGCACGGTCGTCGCCACCTCGGCCGCGCGCGAGTACTGCGCCGCGGGCGGCCTGTACGCCTCGGCGGGCGCAAGCACGGAGGACGGCCTGGCGGCCCTCGAGCACGCGGGCCTGATGTCCGCCGATCCGGCCTCGGCGCCGCCGCTGCTGCGGATGAACTGGCTCGTGCAAGCGGCCGTCAGGGCAGCCATGCCCGACGCGATGCTCAAGGGCGCGGCCGTCGCCGCGGCGGACGCGCTGCTCGAGGCTTGGCCCGCCGATGAACCCCCGGAGTGGCTGGCACGCAGCCTGCGCTCGTGCACAGAGAGCCTGCGGCGGTGGTCGGCTGACCTGCTCTGGGAAGGGGGCTGCCACGCGCTGCTGCTGCGCGCCGGCCGCAGCCTGGACGCCGCGCACCTGACCGGCCCGGCGGTCAGGTACTGGGAGGATCTCGCCCGGATGAGCGCCCGGGCCCTGGGGAACGACCACCCGGCGACCGCCGGCATCAACGAGCGGCTCGCGGGGGCCTACCTGGCGGCCGGCCGGCCCGCGGAGTCCATCGCGCTGCTCGAGCGGATCCGCCTCGACCGGGCACGCAGGCTCGGGCCGGAGCATCCCGGCACGATCGCGGCCGGCCGCGACCTGGGACTGGCCCTCGTGACAGCGAAGCGGTTCAACGAGGCCCTCGCGGTGCTGGCCGAAGTCGCCAGCGGCTGGGAACGCTCGCTGGGAGCGGACACCCTCGAGACGCTCACCGCGCGCGAGGACCTGGCCGCCGCGTACCGGGCCGCCGGGCAGCTTTCCGACGCGATCACGCTGTACCGGCGCACGCTGCGGGACCGGGAGCGCATCCAGGGTCCCCGGCATCCGGACACCACGGCCACGTGCCAGAAGCTCGCCGAGTGCTACCTGGCCGACGGCCAGGCCAAGACGGCGATCTCGTACTTCGACCGCGTCGTGGGCGACCGGGAGCGCGCTCTCGGCAGCGACCACCTGCTCACGATCGCGGCCCGCGGCGCCCTCGGCTCCGCCTATCACGGCGCGGGCAAGATGGCATCCGCGGTGCGGCTGGGCGAGCAGACGCACGCGGCGTACGTCCAGGCCCTCGGCCCCGACCACCCGGATACCCTGCGGGCCGGCATGAACCTGGCCCACGCCTACTACGGCGTCGGCCGCATCACGGATGCGACCAGGCTGCTGCGGGACACGGTCGAGCGCTGCGAGCTGAGCCTGCCCGCGGCCGATCCGCTCACGGTAGCGGCGCGCACCAGCCTGGCGAACATCAGCGGTAACCAGGGCTAGCCGGGAAAGCGCGTGTCGTCAGCCGCGGGTGGCCCGGGCGGCCGCGCCAGCGCCCCGGCGGTGCGGCGCTGGCAGGTGCTCGATCCGCTGTTGCCGGAACCCGGGTATACGCACGGGGCCGCGCCCGGGGCCGCGTCGCCGCACTGCGGAGCGGAGCTAGTCGTCGCCGGGCCGGACGGGCAGGTCCTCGCCGCCGGCAGGTGCGATCACTGGACCGGCGCGCCAGGCTCGCTGGACCTGTCCTGGGGCGCCGCGCGCAGGTTCCAGCTCACCGCGCTGGCCGCCGACGACGCGGTGGCCGACGGGCTCGACCGGCTGCTGTCGCTGTGGCGTGATCACCTGGCAAGCGTGCCCGGCGCCGGTGACGCGGACACCGCCGCCGTCGTCAACTGGCCGAGCCGCGACGCCGACGGCATCGCGCCGCTGCTGCGCCACGGGCTCGCACCGCTTGAGGTTCTCGCCGCACGGAGCGCGCCGCGGCCCTCGCCCGCCAGCGCTTCGTCAGTGATCCCGAACGATCCGCTGCTGCGCGCGGCCGGGCCGCAGCGAATCCGGCGGGCGGCGCCGGCCGACATCGACACGGTCACGCGGCTCGGACTTGAGATCATCCGCTGGGACTCGCGCTTCGGCACCGTGCACGAGCGGGCGGACACGCTGGACGCCCTGCGCCGCGAAGCCGCCGGCCTGCTCGCCGGCCCCGATCCGTGGGCCTGGCTGGCTGAAACCGGCGGCGTGGCAGTGGGCATGCTGGCCGCCCAGCGCCCGGGGGACGCGGGCTGGATCACCCCGATGGCGGCCCCGGCGCCGGCCGCGTACCTGATGCTGATGTTCGTCGAGCCGGGCAGCCGCGGGACCGGCGTCGGTGGCGCACTCGCCGGGGAGTTCCACCGCGAGGCCGACGAGGCGGGCGTGGCGCTCACGCTGCTGCACCATGAGCAGCTCAACCCGCTGTCCGCGCCGTTCTGGAACCGGCACGGTTACCGGCCGCTGTGGACCACGTGGCAGGCTACGCCCGCGCGTGCGATCCGCTGACCCGGTCCGACCCGGGGTCGCTCTCGCGCCGGATGCGGAAGAACGGCGACCGCAGCAGGAACCGTGACGCGGCCATCGCGAGCAGGCCGACCACCGCGATGCCGAGGAGCGACCAGTTCTCCGGGGCTGGCGCCGTGGACAGCGACTTTTCCACCATCCAGACGAGGAAGCCGGCGGACCCGAGCGGGAGGATCCCGAGGATCAGCAGATCCCATGCGTTCGAGAACACGCGGCGCCGGTAGTAGGCCATGCTGGCGAGCGCGGTGAGGACGTAGAAGATCGCGAAGAGGATGCCTGTCAGGTCGACGACGTAGCCGAAGGCGTTCTGCACCGAGGTGGCGAGCAGGTACACCCACGCGAGCGCGACAACGATCAGGCCGAACACGATGGTTGCCGCCGCCGGCGTGGCGAACCGGCGGGGCACGTTGGCGAGGAACTCAGGCAGCGCCCGGTAGCCGGCCATCCCGTAGATGATCCGCGCTCCGATGACGATGCCGGTGCCCGTGGTCGCGATCACGGAGAGCGCGAGGGCGAGCGCCATGACCTTCTCCCAGCCGGTGCCGCCCAGTGCCTGTGCCACGTAGACGAGCGCGTCGGTGGAGTTGTTCTGCAGGGCGGCCGGCGAGACCACTCCCTGCAGGCCCACCTGCGCCAGGGTGTACAGGATCGCTAGCAGCGCGACCGCGATGAGCGCGGCACGCCCGGGGTTAAGCCGCCGGTGCTTCACTTCCTCGTTGACGTACACGGTCCCGTCCCAGCCGCTGTAGGCGAAGATGGCGATGACGAAGCCGCCCACGAGGTCGCCCTTGCCGCCGATGCCGTTGAGTGAGAACCAGCCGCTGGTAATGGCGAAGGTGCCGTGGTGATGAGCGAGGACGGCCACCAGGCCCCAGATGGACATGCCCACGAGGATCGTGTACTCAACCGCCGCCATGGCGACCTGGGTGCGCGCGGTGATCCGGATGCCGACGACCGCGATGATCATCATGAGCAGCCCGACCCCGGTGGCGATGCCGACGTTGGCCCAGGCGTTGTTCGTGGACGTGGACCCGAAGATGGCCAGTACTGACGGCCCGAGGACCTCCACCCCGCTCAGCGTGCCCACCACATAACCGGCGATCATCAGCCAGCCGGTGAAGAAGCCGAGGTAGGGGTTGATCGACCGGCCGACCCATTCGAAGGATGCCCCGCAGTTCGCGTTCCACATGTTGAGGCGGCGGTACGCGTTCGCGATGATGAGCATCGGGACCGCGCTGATGAGCAGGATCAGTCCGCCGCTGTAGGCGGCGGTTGCCGCCAGCGAGGCGAGCGTGATCGCGACCACCGCGGCCGGCGCGGAGGTGGCCATGCCGATGACAGTGTCTTGCGCCACCCCGATCGCGTCGGGCTCGAGCCGGGCCGGAGGAGCCGGCACGGTTCCGGGGAGGGCAGTCGCGGATGGCTCCGTCATCATTCTCCTCTGAAGTCGGCCTGCGTATGCGGGGAGATCTGCTCAACCGGGCACCGTGTGATCATAACGGTCATTCCTGGTGTTGGCTATAGGGCATTCTATAGGGGAATTTAATATTTGATAGCGATCGATATTAGTGTTTACCAGGTAATTCACTGGCTAGCAAGAACGCGGACAGGGCGGATGAGCCGCGAATGTCCGATTCTGGTCATGTGCGGAAACGTGCGATCGCGTGCCGGGACGTGTGCCGGTCCGCTGCCCCTGGGGCGCGAGGGACACCCGGGGTGGTGCCTATGCCGGGGCGGTCCCCGGCGGCTCATCGCTGACGTAGTAGCCATATCCGTTCCGGTATACGACATACCCCAGTTCACGCAGCCGCTGCAAGGCACGTGCCATAACCCGCGGATGCACGCGGGCGGCCGTGGCCATGTCCGCGACGGCCGGCAATCGCTCCCCGGGCGCGTAGCGGCCGGTCCTTATCCCGTCGGCGATTCCGCCGGCCGCCTTCACCCACTGCGAGTCCGGTCGCCCGCCGAGCTCGCGCACAGGCTGCGGGTCCGGGGCGTTCCCTGGCAAGGGCGGCCCGCTCACAGGCGCGGCCCGGCGGCCACGACAATCCCCGGCATGGCGACGAGAACAATGCGGCTATTCACGCTCCCCGCTCCCTTCCACCGCACCCGCAACGCACAGGGCACGGCCGTCGGCTGTAAGACCGTATAGACGGCCATAACCGTTACGACGGGGGCGCTGCCGGCCCGCGAGTTCACGAAGACATAGCGAGTTCACGCTGACATTAGTGAGTTCACTAGGACTTATAGGCATCCGTGTTTTATGGTCGTTTTCGTGCTGGGCGAGAGATTCCCCGAAGTGCTGCGCGCAGCCGCCAGCGGGGATGGGGCGGCTTTCGCCACGTTGTGGCGCGATATACATCCGCCAATGCTGCGCTACCTTTGGGTCGCCTCGGGAGACGCGGCCGAGGACCTGGCCAGCGAAGTATGGCTGGAGGTCGCGCGGGGGCTCGCCAGGTTCAAAGGCGGCGAGCACGAATTCCGCAGCTGGCTGTTCACCATGGCCCGCCGCCGGGTCATCGACAGGCACCGCTACCAGGCACGCCACCCAGTGTCGCCGACCGGCGATATCGAGCCGCTGGACCGGCCCGCGGCCGACGACACCTTCTCCGCGGCGGTCGAGGGCATCTCGACCGGCGCGGCGCTGGCACTCATCGCCACGCTGCCCCGCGATCAGGCGGAAATCATCGTGCTGCGCGTCGTCGTTGGCCTGGACGCCGCGGAGGTCGCCCGGATCGTCGGCAAGAGCCCGGGCGCGGTCCGTGTCGCGGCCCACCGGGGCCTGCGTGCGCTGAGCGCGCGGCTGTCCGGCGTCAGCGGACCCCTGTCACCCGGCCAGCGGGACACCGCGGCGGACCTGGGCGGCGTGGCGCTATGAGGACGACCAGCGGCTCCCTCGCCAGGATGCCGCACGTTCCCCGGCAGACGGGCCGGCCCTCCCCCGGCCACCCGGCAGCCGAGCGGCTGCTGTCCGGGCTGGGGGCCAGCCCTGGCGCGCCGCCGGGTGAGCAGGCCCTGGCGCTCGTCCTGCGGGCGGCGGCCGGCCCCGCGACCGAGAGGGAGCTATCGGGCGAGCCCGCCGCCGTCACCGCG
>JASHXJ010000439.1 GCA_030043595.1 Trebonia sp. | reverse complement strand
GACGTAACGCGGGCAGTGCGAAAGTGCCGTCTGGGAGCGGGTCTACCAGGCCGTCGGCTACCAGGCCGTCCAGGGCGCGGGCCCGCTGGGTGGCGTCGGGCCAGATCGCGTCGAAGTGGCTGGGCGGGACCGGTCCAGGGGACTCCCTGAGCAGGGCTAGCAGGCGGCCGCGGCACTGGCGGTCGGTGCCCTCGTAGCGCTGGCCGGAACGCCGGGTGCCGGTCGACGGCTGTCCTGCGGCTAGCCAGGCGCAGCTGGCTGCGACCGGGCAGGCCGCGCAGCGCGGTTTCGCCGCCGTGCAGGCGAGGGCGCCCAGTTCCATGACGGCCACCGACCAGCGGGCGGCTACGGCCGGCTCGGCGGGGAGCAGCGACTCGGCGAGCCGGTATTCCGCGGCCGACGGCTGCGGACCGGGGAACTCCACCCCGGAGGCCAGCCGGCCGAGGACGCGCCGCACGTTGGTGTCCAGCACGGCGTGGCGGCGGCCGAATGCGAAGGCGGCGACCGCCGCGGCCGTGTACGCGCCGATCCCCGGCAGCGCGAGCAGTTCCTCCCGCGACGACGGGATCCGCCCGTCGTACCGCAGCGTCACGATGGCGGCGGTCTCGTGCAGCCGGAGCGCGCGCCGCGGGTACCCGAGCCTGCCCCACTGCCGCACCGCCTCGCCCGGCGGGTCGGCGGCGAGCGCGGCGGGGGACGGCCACCTGGCGAGCCAGGCCTGGTGGGCGGGCAGCACGCGGCTGACCGGCGTCTGCTGCAGCATGACCTCACTGACCAGCACCGACCAGGGGGTCGCGCCGGGTGCCCGCCACGGCAGGTCACGCGCGTGCGCCGAGTACCACGCCAGCACAGGCTCGAGGTAGGGCGACGTCATGCCAGGCATTATCTCCGGCCCTGCGCTAGCCCCGCAGGGCCGCTGCCAGCGCCGCGCGGACGTCGTCCACCTCGACGATCTCCATCCCGCCGCCCGGGGCGGGGACCCCGCCCCCGCCCGCGCCCGCCGGGACGATCGCCCTGCGGTACCCCATCCGTTCCGCCTCGGTGACCCGTCGCGGGACCCCCGCCACGTTCCGCACCTCGCCGGCCAGGCCGACCTCGCCAAGCGCGATGACGCCCTGCGGCACGGACAGGCTCGCCACCGAACTGGCCAGCGCGAGCGCCACCGCCAGGTCCACGGCGGGCTCGGTGAGCCGGACGCCGCCCACGGTCGCCGCGTAGACGTCGGCCTTGCCGAACTTGACCTCGGCGCGGCGCTGCAGCACCGCCAGCACCATGCCCACGCGGGAGGCGTCGAGCCCGGACGTGACCCGGCGGGGGACCTCGAGCACGGACGTGGCCACCAGCGCCTGCACCTCGGCGAGCAGCGGCCGGCGGCCTTCGAGCGTGACGGTGACGCAGGTTCCTGGCACAGGCTCATGGTGCCGGGACAGGAACAGCCCGCTCGGATCGGCGAGGCCGATCAGGCCGTACTCGCCGAGGTCGAAGCACCCGACCTCGTCGGTCGGGCCGTACCTGTTCTTGATCGCTCGCACCATCCGCAGCCGCGAGTGCCGGTCGCCTTCGAAGTGCAGCACCACGTCGACGAGGTGCTCGAGCGTGCGCGGCCCCGCCACCGAGCCGTCCTTGGTCACGTGGCCGACCAGGATGGTAGCCATCGCCCGGTCCTTGGCGAGCGCGGTCAGCGCCGCGGCGACCTCGCGTACCTGGGTGACGCCGCCGGGGACGCCGTCGACGTCGGCCGCCGCGATCGTCTGCACGGAGTCGATGATCAGCAGCCGCGGCTGGACGGTGCCGGCGTGGGCGATGATCGCGTCCAGGTCCGTCTCCGCGGCGAGGTAGAGGTTCTCGTGCACCGCGCCGATCCGGTCCGCGCGGAGCCTGACCTGCGCGGCGGACTCCTCGCCGGTGATGTACAGCACGGTCCCCTCCGCCGCCACGAGGGCGCCGGCCTCAAGCAGCAGGGTCGACTTCCCGACGCCCGGTTCGCCCGCGAGGAGCAGCACGGCGCCGGGGACGAGACCGCCGCCGAGAACCCGGTCCAGCTCGTCGAGGCCGGTCGGCCGCGCGCTTGCGTGCGCCGCGTCAACCTTGCCGATCGGCATCGCCGCCGTGCTCACCGGGCCGCCGCCCAGCCGCCCGCCCGCGCCGCCCGCCGCGCCGGAACCGGCATAGCCCGCCGCCCGGATCCCCGCCCGCACCAGCCGCGGCACGGCCGTCTCCTCGACCGTCCCCCAGGCCTGGCACTCGCCGCACCGCCCGGTCCACTTCGGCGTCTGCCAGCCGCACTCGGCGCAGCGGAACCCTGCCGTCGACTTCGCCATGCTGGCACCATAGCGACGGGCTCCGACATTGCGACCGCGCCGCGCGCATAAGCTGGGATCCGGCTTGCAGGCACGACGGGAGGGAGACGCGTTGACCGGGCTACCCGCGATTCCCGTCGCGCTGTCAACCTCGTCTGTCTACCCGGAACGCACGCCCGACGCCTTCGAGACGGCCGCCCGCCTTGGCTACGACGGCCTGGAGGTGATGGTCTACACCGACCCGGTCAGCCAGAGCGGCGACGCGCTGGCGCGGCTCGTCGACTACCACCAGGTGCCCGTGCTCGCCGTGCACACGCCGAGCCTGCTGCTCACCCAGCTCGTCTGGGGCAGGGAGCCGTGGGGCAAGCTGCTGCGGGCCAAGGAACTCGCCGAGCAGCTGGG
>JASHXJ010000438.1 GCA_030043595.1 Trebonia sp. | reverse complement strand
CTGCCGCCCGCGCCAGCGCGGCGATGTCCTGACCGAGTTCGGCCGGATCGTAGGCGGCGGGGTCGTCCGGGCCCGGCGTCTGGTACTGGCCGCGCATGTCGACCGCCAGCACCCGGCGCCCGGCGCCGGCCAGCGGCCCGAGCACCGGGATGAAGTCTTCCTTGCTGCCCGTGTAGCCGGGCACGAGCAGGGCCGTGCCGAGCGCCGCTGCCCCGGCGGGCGGAAGCGCCTCGAGCGCGGCGAACGTGCCCCGGGCGCACGCCACGCTGACTCGCCGCGTTCCTTCCGGCAGCTCCAGCGAGGTCGGCGTGGACACGGTCAGGAGGCCTGCGGCGTGCTCTCGGCCGGGACTTCGATGATCACCTCGCGGATCACCTCGCGCGCGGTGTCCCTGCTGACCTCGCGGCCGCCGCGGGTGCGCCGCCTGCGCCGCGAGGACGCGCCATCGTCGCGCGCCGCCTTATCGCGCGGCTCCCGTCCGCCAGCGTCCGGCACCCCGCGGACGGCACCGTCCCGGGTCCGGCCGCCCCGGCTCCGGGTGCGGCTCCCGGTGCGCGACCGCACGCGGCCGGTCTCGCCGAGATCTTCCTCCGCCTCCGCCGACAGGCCTGCCCTGGCGCGCATCGCGCGCGGGAGCGTGCCGCCTGAGCCCGGCGGGATGGACAGCTCGGCGTACAGGTGCTCGGACGTCGAGTAGGTCTCCGCGGGCTCCGGCTGGCCCAGGCTGAGCGCGTCGTTGATCAGCTTCCAGCGCTGCATGTCGCGCCAGTCCACGAACGTCACGGCGACGCCGGCCCGGCCCGCCCGCCCGGTGCGGCCGATCCGGTGCACGTACGCCTTGTCGTCGTCGGGGCACTCGTAGTTGATGACGTGCGTCACGTCCTCCACGTCGATGCCGCGGGCCGCGACGTCGGTGGCGACGAGCACGTCCACCTTGCCGCTGCGGAACGCGCGCAGCGCGCGCTCGCGCTGTGCCTGGCCCAGGTCGCCGTGCACGGTCGCGGCCGCGAATCCCCGGTCGCTGAGCGCGGCCGCCACCTGATCGGCGGCCCGCTTGGTCTGGCAGAACACCATGGACAGGCCGCGATCCTTCGCCTGCAGGACCCGGGCGAGCACCTCGACCTTGTCGAGGTGGTGAGTCCGGTAGACGTACTGCCTGGTCAGCGGCGGTGGCGCGGACTCATCCGGCTCCTCGGCCCTGATGTTGGTGGGCCGCCGCATGTGGCGACGGGCGAGCGTCACGACCTCGCCGGGCATCGTCGCCGAGAACAGCATGGTCTGCCGGTCGTCCGGCGTGAGCTTGAGCAGGCGCTCGACGTCCGGCAGGAAGCCAAGGTCGAGCATCTTGTCCGCCTCGTCAAGCACGAGCGCGCGCACCTGCGAGAGGTCGAGGTTCTTCCGGTCGGCCAGGTCGAGCAGCCGCCCCGGGGTGCCCACCACGATGTCGGTGCCAGCCTTGAGCCCGTCGAGCTGCGGCTCGTAGGCGCGCCCGCCGTACACGGTCAGCACGCGGGCGCCGATGTGCAGGCCGGCCTGCTTGATGTCGTCGGCGACCTGGATGGCCAGTTCCCTGGTCGGGACGACCACCAGCGCGGACGGCGCCTTGGCGGCGCGGTCAGCGGCGAACGTCGTGGCAAGCCGGTGCAGCAGCGGAATGCCGAATGCGAGAGTCTTGCCGGTGCCTGTGCGCGCCTGGCCGATGATGTCCTGGCCGTCGATCGCGAGCGGCAGCGTGAGGGTCTGGATCGGGAACGAGGTGACGATGCCGGCAGCCTCGAGCGCCGTGCAGATAAGTTCGTCAACGCCCAGGTCGCGGAACGGCACCGCGTGCGTCCCCCCCGGGGATGCCGGGGGGTTCGCTGGCGCCTCGTCGTCGGCCTCAGGCTGCATTGGTTGAGTTGTCAGGGGTTCCTCCGTGCGCTGAGCTGCCGGTGCGCGCGCCTCCTTCGGGCGCGCCGCGTCCAGGCAGCAGCGTCAGTGTCAACATGAACTGGGATTACGACATTCCATCGCGTAATCGTCACCCACGGTACCAGACCTGCCGGGACACCTCTGGTACCCACGCCGCTAGGGGATCGCTAGGGGATGTTGCCGAAGCCGACGCGGCGGGACTGGTCCCCGCCGAACTCTACGAAGGCGATCTTGTCGGCCGGGATAAGGACCCGGCCGCCCTTCTGTGTGGTCAGCGCGAAGATCGCGGGACCGCCAGTGGCGCTCAGCGCTGCCGCGAGGTCACGCTCGATCTCATCAGGGCCCGCGTCGGTGTCCACGACGAGCTCGCGCGGTATGGACTGGATCCCGATCTTGACTTCCACGGCGTTCCTCACGGTAGGAGTGGGCGGAGGCGGGGCTCCTCACGCCTCGCCGGGTGGGTGTTCCGGCTGGTCGGAGGTGCGCGGCCAGCCGCTGATCCCGCGCCACGCGAGCCGGGCTACTAGCTGCTCGGCCGCCTCCCGTGGGATCGTGCCCAGGGTACTGAGCCAGTACCTGGCGCTGACCTGGGCCATGCCCACGAGCCCGATGCCCAGCAGGTGCGCCTCGTCGTCCGCCAGGCCGGCGTCCTCCTTGATCACCTGGCTGATCATGTCCGCGCACTTGCGGTCCGCCTCTTCGAGCCGCTCGCGGACCGTCGGCTCGTTCGTGAAGTCCGACTCGAAGACCAGCCGGAATGTCCCGCGGTGCTCGGCGACGTACTCGAAGTAGGCGCTGAAGGTAGCGCTCACCCGCTGCCGGTTGTCGTTCGTCGAGCGCAGCGCCGTGCGGACGGTGTCGATCAGCTGCTCGACGCTCTCGTCGAGCAGCGCGAGGTACAGCTCCTGCTTACCCGGGAAGTGCTGGTAGAGGACAGGCTTGCTGACCCCGGCGCGCTCGGCGATCTCGTCCATCGCTGCCGCGTGGTAGCCGCGGGCGACGAAGACCTCCATGGCGGCGTCCAGTAGCTGGCGGCGGCGCGCCAGCCGGGGGAGCCGCGTCCCGCGTGGCCGAGCGGCTGATGTGGCGGTCAACATGTTCTCCGGGGATTTCTGGTTCCGGAACCTGGCCGCGGCGGAACGATTTCCGCCGCGTTCGACTCATGGTAGGACAGGCCGCGGCATTGCCGACCGCTAGCGATAGTCCTCGTCGTCGTAGCCGATGTCGCGGACCTGCTCGGCGGCGTCGGCCTCGTTCACCTCGATCGGGAGCTCGTGCAGTTCCCCGTCCTCCTCCTCCGGCACCTCGCGGGCCTGCTCCGCGGCGTCTTCACCGGGCGTTTCCATGTCCATCTCGCTCAACGCTTGTCCTCCGTGTGCTCGTAGCGTTCTTCAGTCAGTCCGACAGGTCCCGTCAGCCCGCCAGCGCGCGCAACGGCGCCTCCAGCACCTCGCCGTGGGTCGGGAAGGCGCGGACCACGTCCGCCAGTATCGTGACGGGGATCTCAGCCCTGATCGCGAGGGTGATCTCCGCCATCCAGCCCGCGGCGTCCGGCCCGACGGCGGCGGCCCCCACAAGCATGCCCGAATCTGGTTCCGCGTACAGCTCCACGTACCCAGCCTCGTCGGCGTCAAGCCTCGCCCGCGCGGTGGCCGCCAGCCCCGCGCCCGCGGTCGCCAGCGTCATCCCGGCTGCGGCGGCTGCCTCCGGCGTCAGGCCGACGGCGAAGACCTGCGGATCGGTGTAGACGCCGCGGGGCAGGGCGCGGTAGTCAGCCAGGCGGGGTACGCCGAGGATGTTGGCGGCCACGACGCCCGCCTGGTACCTGGCGACGTGCGTGTGCCCGGCGCCGGTGACGTCGCCGGCCGCCCAGAGCCCGGGCGCGACCCGGCACGCCCGGTCCACGGGCAGCGGCAGCCCGGGCGTGACGCTGATCCCGAGGACCTCGAGGCCGAGACCGGTCAGCCGCGGCCGCCGGCCAGTGGCGAGCAGCAGCCGGGCGGGACCGCCCTCCACCTGGGTCCCGTCGGCCAGCACGAGGACGAGCCCGTCTGCGCGCCGCTCAGCCTTGGTGGCAGGCGAGCCTAGCCGGAGCTCCACGCCGGCCCGGCGCAGCACGCCGGCCAGCATCTGGCCGGCGAAGGCCGGCTCGGCCGCCAGCAGCCTGTCCTCGGCTTCCACCAGCGTCACCGCCGAGCCGAACGTCGCGTACACCTGGGCAAGTTCGCATCCGGCCGGCCCGCCGCCGAGGATGATCAGGCGGCGGGGCAGGTCAGGGCAGGCGAGCGCCTCCGCGGTCGTCCACGCGGCGATGTCGGCCAGGCCCTCGATCGGCGGCGCCACCGGCTCGCTCCCGGTGGCGATCACCAGGTCGCGGTACTCAAGTTCCATGCCGGAGGCCACGTTGGCCCCGGAGGCGTCCGCGGGCGGGACGACCGTTACGACGCCGGGCGCGGTGACGCGGCCGGTGCCGCGGACAAGGCGCACCCCGGCCGCGGCGAGCGAGCGCGCCGCGCGGGAGTCGTCCAGGCGCGCGACCAGCGCGTCCC
>JASHXJ010000437.1 GCA_030043595.1 Trebonia sp. | reverse complement strand
TTGTTCACGACGTTCGCCGGGTCGGCGTCCAGCGCCGTGCCCGCCGAGTTCAGCGGCCGGTCAGCCGCTACCGAGGCCCAGTAGTCCTCGTCCGACACCTCGTCATCGGGCCAGATGTCGCCGTCCTTGTCCCGCCATCCCAGGCGCCGCCGCCGCTCACCGCGCTCGCCGCGATCACGGCGCCTGCGCCCGCCGCGGTCGTCGCGATCATCACGGTCGTCGCGGTCGTCGTCGGCCCCGTCGAGCGTCTCGTACGCCCCGGTGCCGTAGTCGCCGCCCGCCCGGTAGTCACCCGGATAGTACTCGGCCGGACCGTAGTCACCGGCGCCATAGCGGTCGCTCGGACCGTAGGAGTCCTGCTGGTAGGAGTCCCTGCCGTACCTGCCCGAGGACCCGCGCGCCCGCTGCGGGCCAGCGCCGTAACCGCCCGGGCCGTACTCACCGGAGCCGTACTCGCCGTAACCGCGTCCCTGGCCACCGCTCCGGCCGCCGCGGTCCTCGCCGGGCCGCGAGCCAGCGGCCCACCTGCCCTTGATGCCCTCAGGAGAGAAGTACTGGTCAGGGGACCAGTTGTCGTCGTCCTGCTGCTGGTAGCCATCCGGCGCGTAGTTGTAGTCGTCATATTCGGAGTCCGCGCGGCGGCCGGGACCAGCCCTGCCGTCACGCTGGCCGGGCCGTGCGGACCGACGGCTCAGAAACGACATTCAACACCACCAGGCTGAGCACGGCCTAGTGATGGCGCTAGCCAGGCCCGCGCGGCCATCGACGCGAGCCTGCCCCCGTAACGCGAGCACCCGAAACCGGCACTGGTTTCACCGATTGTTACCGACTTTGAGCACGTCTGTCTGCTGAATCACAAAGTTCGGTCACTGAATAGGGCAAATCGTATATTCCCGGCACTTTGCTCACCCGGCGTGGTCGGGCTGCCGTCAAACATGCTGGTCAGGACGTCGCGGTGACCGTCTTCCTGCCCCGCCCGATCGTCGCCGCGGCGATGGCCGTCCACGCGGACTCAAGCGAGGTGCCGTTAGGCAGGTTGAGCACCGAGTTGAGCGCGTACACAGTGAAGCGGTAGGCGTGGCCCTGCGGTCCGGGACAGGGCGGATCGTAGATGGCCCTGCCCGCGCTGTTCTGCGCCTGGCGGGCTCCAGGGGGCAGCTGCCCTTCCAGGATGTCGGTGGTCGCCGGGTTGATGTCGAAGACGATCCAGTACACGTACGGCGTGATCGGCGCGTCGGAGTCATCGACGACGAGCGCGATGCTCTTCGTCTTGGCCGGCGCCCCGGTCCAGTCGAGCGGCGGGTTGAGCACCCGCCCGCCCGCGCACGTGAACCGCTGCGGCATCGTGTTCTGCGCGAACGCCGCGCCGTTCACCGTCATCACGACCGGTGTGGAGAGCGTGAAGTTCGAGTCGAACAGCCCGCATCCCGCCAGCGGCAGCGCGGAGAGGACTGCGCCGACGGTCGCCGCCAGCCGGCGCGGCAGTACCGGGCGTCTGCCCTCCACCTGTCACCTCCGGGAAAAGACGATAAACATTAGCCGGAACGATCCGTGCCGGCTCCACACGGCCCGCCGCGACCCCCGGGGCCGCCAGCCCGGTCAGGGCCGCATGGTCCCATCATGCCCGGTCCCGGTGCCGGCGGCGCCGGCACCGGGTACGAATGACACGGATATGGCGAAGCGGACGGTTCAGCGGCTTCGGATCAGAAACCGGCGGTCTTGCCGCCGTCGACGTGCACGATCTCGCCGGTGATATACGGCGATGACTCAAGGAACAAGATGGCCCCGACGACATCGCTGACCTGGCCGACATGGCCGAGCGGAGGGAGCCGCTCGCCGGGTCCGCCGGAGCTTTCCGGTGCGTGCATCGGCGTCTGGATGATGCCCGGCGAGACGGCGTTGACGCGGATGCCGCGCGCGGCGTACTCGATGGCCAGTGACCTCGTCGCCGCGGCCAGGCCGCCCTTGGTCAGGGCGGCCAGCACCGCGGGCGCGCCGGAGTCCGCGTACTCGGCGATCGCGGCCGAGATGTTGACCACGTGGCCGGCGCCCCGCTTGAGCATCTCGGCGATGGCGCGCTGGGTGAGCCAGAAGAATCCGCTGAGGTTAACGCCGGTGACAAGCGCGTAGTCGTCGGCGGTGTAGTCGGTGAACGGCCTGGAGACGAACACGCCGGCGTTGTTGACCAGCGTGTCGATGCGCCCGAAGCGTTCCAGTGCCGCGCCGACGATCGCCGCGGCGGTCGCGGGCTGTGCGATGTCCCCCTCGACGGCGAGTACGTCCGGGTCCTGCGACGGCTTCATCGTGAGGGCGTTGGCCACCACCGCCCAGCCCCGCTCGCGGTATCCGGCGACCAGGCCCGCGCCGATGCCCTGAGAGCCGCCGGTGACGATGGCGACCCGCTGTTCCCTGTCGCTCATGGCTCGCCCCCTCAGCGGCCGGCGGCCGGCGGGTCGCTCGGATGCGGTGCGAGCGGCGTGATGTCCGTGGACATCCAGGGGTCCAGGGGCAGCGACTTCACGATGGCCTGCATCTCGGCGTCATCGGCGGCTCGCCACAGGCCGAGCGCGCGTCCCTGACCCGGCAGTGTCCACAGCCGGACGAGGTGTCCCTGCCCGGCCAGTTCGCGAGCGCGTTCCGCCTCGTGCGCCTCGGCGTCGTCGACGTCCTGGGCGGGTGTGCCCGCCGGAACGGAGATCGTGAAGACGGTCAGGAACTCCCGCGAGCCCTCGCCTCCCGCTCCGGCCGCCGGCGCCGGGTCGTTCGGATGCGGCGCGAGCGGGGTGACCTCGTCGGTGCGCCATACGCGCAGCGGCATCGACGCCAGGACTTCCTCAAGCTGTTCGCCGCCGTCGGCGGCGAACAGCCCGAGCGTGCGCCATTCGCCCGGCTGCAGCGGCGGGCGCCACAGTCGCAGCAGATGTCCCTGCGCCGCGAGCTCGCGCGAGCGGGCGGCCTCGCGGGCGCGGATCTCCTCGACGGCCTGCTGCGAAGTCCCGCCGGGAACGTGCGTCGTCATCGTGACGAGATACTCCATGGTCAGCCTCCCCCTGGGGCCCATGTCGGCACACTACTTGAAGGCGTTAGGGTCCAAGGTGGGGAGGTCGGCGTGGTGGTAACGCTCGTGCTCGGAAGTGAGGCGGTCTGCGGCGACGGGTACCGCGGTGCGATGCTGGCCGTGGTCATCGATCCTGCCGCTCGCACGGTGACTCATGTCGTGGTCGAGCCGGCGGGCCGCCGCGGGCTGGCCCGGCTGGTTCCGGTCGGCCTTGTCGACGCGGTGCCGGGCGGCGTCCGGCTTCGCTGCACCCAGGCGGAGTTCGAGGGCCTTGAGCCCGCGGAGGAGACTCTCGCGGAGTTCGCGCTCGGCTACGAGGTTCCGGTTCAGCTGCTTCCGCCCGGCTGGCGCGGTGCGGGCGGGCCGACCGTGGCGGGCGGCACGATCCTCAGGATCCCGGAAAAGGAGACCATCGACGTCATCCCCGCCGGCGAGGTCGCTGAGCACCGCGGCGACCACGTGCGCGCCACCGATGGCGACATCGGGCAGGTCCGCGGTGTCCGCATCGACCCCGGCAGCCGCCAGGTGACCCACCTGCTGGTCAGCGAAGGGCACCTGCGGGCGCGCAAGGAGGTCGCGATCCCGTTCGACAAGGTGGCTGGATTCGATGACGGTATCCGGCTGAGCATCACCAGGCAGCAAGTGCGCGACCTGCCGCCGGCAGACATCGGCCCGTCCGCCGGATAAACTCAAGGTGCTGTTTCGGCCTGAGTCGGGAGCCAGCCATGGGGATTATCGCCCGGATTCTCGGTCCCTTTTACCAGCGCCGGAAGCCCTCCCTGGTCCGCGTCCGCGGCCGCGAATCCGCGCGCCAGCGCAGGATAGAGGAGGAAGCGGCCGCTGACGTCGCGGTTGTCCGCCAGGATGACAAGTACTTTTCCGCGGACGCCCCCGCGAATGGCGATGAGCTCTAGCGGCAATACCGCAATCACCTCACTGCACCATTTTCACTGCACCGGTTTCACTGCGCCGGTTTCACTGCACCGGCGCATCCCGGTTCCGCGCCGCCTGGCGGCGCTGCGGGTCCAGCGACATGACGGCCAGCGCTGGCCCGGCAGACTGACGCTGCCCGGTGCGGGAGAACCTGACGATCGCGGTACCGATCAGGGTCGCCTCAACGATGTGGTCGCGTCGGCCCACGGCGTCCGGACAGTCTCGCTCGCGTACCCGCAGCTGCATGCGGGCGATCACCACGCCCTCGGCACCGAGCCGGCGGACATCGTCTTCCAGCTGCCGCCTGGCGTCGTGCCTGGACTGGCTGACCAGCCCGGTCCAGCCGGCGATCTCCGCGTTCCCCGACCACCGGCGAGCCTGCCGGCTCGTTGTGCGGTCATCGTGCCTGCCTCCGATCCCGATGCCCAGCGCGAGCCCTGCCGGGACCCAGCCCGCCATCATCAGCTTGGCGAAGTCCTGTCCGGAAAGGTCAGAGGTGAAGGGCACCCGTCGCTCGCACGGGGCGCCAGTCGCGCGGACCGCGGTACCGATGGCCGTGAACTCCAGGCCGCCGAGGGCGAACGATCCGCGGGACAGCCGGACCCCCACCACCCCGTCCCCGCCAAGCCGCGCGCACTCGGCGGCCATCCGGTCGATGGCCGCCTCCCGCGCCTGGTACATCGCCTGCACCAGCGGGCCGAACAGCTCCCGACCAGGCAGCCGTGCCGTCGGCCCGCCGTTGCCGGACCCCCACGCGCCGGGGCAGCTAGCCGAGCTGGCCGACCCGGCGCTGTAGACAGCCGCGCCGAGCACCTGGCCGACAGGCTCGAAGCCCGCGCCGCGGATCGCGGCGAACTCGGCTGAGCTCAGCGCGGATCCCCACGTGGCCGTTGCGCGGGCGGGCGGTTGCGCACCCACGTTCCCAGCGTACGGCGGCAGAACCGGCCGGCTAGATGCCTGGTGCGGGCGCGTCCGCGGTGAGCAGCAGGCCGGTGGGGGACTGGTTCGCGACACCGTCCGGCCCGGCCCATCGCGCCGCGGTCATGAACAGGGTCCTGCCGTCCGCGCCGCCGAGCGCGCAGGAGAAGCAGCCCCGGTCCAGGTCGACCGACTGGAGTACCTCTCCGCCTTGCCGCACCCGGACACAGCGCTGGTTGGGCACGTCCGCGTACCAGACGGCGCCCTCGGCGTCCACGCAGATGCCATCAGGGGCCGCGCGGCCGAGATCGGCCCAGACCCGCCGCCCGGTCAGCCCGCCGTCGAGCCCGATGTCGAAGGCAGTCAGCCGTCCGGCGTGCGACTCCGCGACGATCAGCATGCTGCCATCAGGAGTCAGCGCCATGCCGTTCGGGAAAAGAAGGTCTTCCGCCACCTGCCGGAGGGTCCCGTCGCCAGCGACCAGGGCGAGGATGCCGGACGCGGGCTGCTCGCCCGCCATCATGTCGTAGCCGACGCAGTTGACGTACGCGTTGCCGCGGCCGTCCGCCGCGATCTCGTTCCACGGCCGGTCGCACAGCCCCGACAGGTCGGCGTACGGCGCGAGGGTCCCGTCGGGCTCCTGGCGCAGCAGCGCGCGGTCGCTGCCCGCGACGGCCAGCAGCGTCCCGTCGGGCAGCCAGTCGATGCAGAACGGGAAGGCGGCGACGCGCGCCATGACCTCGCTGCCTCCGTCGAGGCTGACGGCGATGATCTCGCCCGCGCCCCAGTCGCAGAGCCACAGCCGGCCGTCGTGCCAGCGGGGCGACTCGCCGAGGATGATGCCGGTCAGCAGCGTGCGCACGGTCACAAGCCCCACCTTAAGCTGGACGTCCCCGTGGCTACGTGAAAGGCTCGAAGTCGAGACACTGACCAGGGCGAGTAGGCAGGAACAACCCGCATGACCGTGATCGAATTCGACACGTCGCAGACCGAGGACCACGCGCAGGAGGAGGCGCGGCTGCGGCGAGAGCTCGCCGCGGTGTACCGGCTGGTCGCGCACTTCACGATGACCGACCTGATCTTCAACCACATCTCGGTCCGGCTGCCGGGTCCCGGGCACCGGTTCCTGCTCAACCCGTTCGGCCTGCTGTACGAGGAGATCACCGCGTCGAACCTGGTGATCGTCGGCCTGGACGGCGCGCTGATCACCGACGGGCCGTGGCGGGTCAACCAGGCCGGGTTCGTGATCCACAGCGCGATCCACGAGAGCCGCGAGGACGCGCTGTGCGTGCTGCACACGCACACCAAGGCCGGCTGCGCCGTCGCCGCCCAGGAAGGCGGCCTGCTCCCGCTCAACCAGATGTCCCTCGAGTTCTACAACCGGGTCGCCTACCACGACTACGAGGGCATCGCGGTGAACCTGGCGGAGAAGAAGCGCCTGGTCGCCGACCTCGGCGACAAGCCGGTCATGATCTTGCGCAACCACGGGCTGCTCACCGTGGGCAGGACGCCCGGGCAGGCGTTCCTGCGGATGTTCTACCTGGAGCGCGCCTGCCAGATCCAGGTGGACGCGATGGCCGGCGGAGCGCCGCTGGTGCTGCCGCCGCCGCAGGTATGCGAGCATGCGGCGCGCCAGTTCGCGGGGGAGAATGGCGATGACGACTATGCGGACACGGGCTCGCCGAACCTGGCCTGGCAGGCGATGCTGCGCCTGGTCGAACGCATCGCACCGGACTACAAGGAGTAAGCGTCAATGGCTGGAGAGCGCGAAGACGTCCAGTTCTGGTTCGATCCGCTGTGCCCGTGGGCCTGGATCACCTCTCGCTGGATGCTGGAGGTGGAGAAGGTCCGGCCCGTGACGACGGACTGGCGCATCATGTCGCTGGCCTACCTGAACCTGGTCCAGCACGAGGGCAAGGGCCTCAGCGAGGAGTACCTGGAGCGGATGAGCCGGGCCTGGGGACCGGTTCGGGTGTGCGCCGCGGCGGCGGAGCACAGCGGCCCCGGCATCCTCGGGCCGCTGTACACCGCCCTCGGCACCCGCTTGCACGTCCAGGGGCGGCGCGGTGATCCCGAGGTGATCCCGGAAGCGCTGGCGGAAACGGGGCTGCCCGCGTCGCTGGCCGATGCCGCCGACAGCACCGACTACGACCAGCTGATCAAGGAGTCGCACCACGAGGCGTTCGACGAGGTCGGCCTCGATGTCGGGACTCCGGTCATCCGGATCCGGGGCAAGGCGATGTTCGGCCCGGTCATCACGCCGGCGCCGCGGGGCGAGGCCGCCGGAGAGCTGTGGGACGGGCTGTCCCTGGTGATCAAGGCGGACGGGTTCTTCGAGCTCAAGCGCAGCCGGGACCGCAAGCCCACCTTCGACTGAGCCAGCGTTAGGCCCGGACTCGCGGGCGGCTGAAGCCGGCGCGAAAAACAAGACTGTTTGTTTGACCGCGCCCGCCCTAGATTTCCGTGACATGACGCAACTGTGGGCAATGAGCGCCTGCGAGCTGGCCCGGCTGGTCCGGGCGAGGGAAGTGTCCGCCCGCGAGGTGGTCGCGGCGCACCTGGACCGCATCAGCCAGGTGAACCCGGCGGTCAACGCGATCACCGTGCTGCTGGCGGAGGAGGCGCTGCGGGCCGCGGACGCCGCCGACGAGGCATTGCGGGCGGATGCGCCACCAGGGCCGCTCACCGCGGTCCCGATGACGGTCAAGGAGAACATCGACGTGGCCGGGTCGGCGACCACGCTGGGCATCGCCGCGCTGCGGGACGCGGTCGCCCGGCACGACGCGCCGCACATCGGCGAGCTGCGCGCCGCGGGAGCGATCCCGGTCGGCCGGACGAACATGCCAGAGTTCGGCATGCGCTGGCACACGACCAGCGCGCTGCGCGGCCCCACGCGAAACCCGTGGTCGGCGCGGCACACGCCCGGCGGGTCGAGCGGCGGTGACGCCGCCGCGGTGGCCGCGGGCATGACGCCGCTCGGCATGGGCAACGACGG
>JASHXJ010000436.1 GCA_030043595.1 Trebonia sp. | reverse complement strand
CGGTGCGGCCGCCGTCCCGGGCGGCGTCCGCGGCCTCGCGCAGGACCCCCGGCACGCCGAGGGACAGCTCATCGAAGAGCCGGACGCTGCCCACGGTGACCAGATGTCCCCCGACCCGGCCGCGCACGCCCGCCCCCGCCTCAGCCACGAACTCAGTGACAGGCGGCAGGCGACCGAAGCGGGCCGCGGCCTCGCGCGCGATCGCGTGACCGATGGGGTGCTCGGACGCGTCCTCGACCGCGCCCGCGAGCAGCAGCGCTTCCTTTTCGCAGACATCTTCCGCGGTGATGACGCGGGTGACGGTCATGGCGCCCGCGGTGAGGGTGCCGGTCTTGTCCAGGACCATGACCCGGATCCGGCGGGCCGATTCCAGCGCCTGCGCGCTCTTGATCAGGATGCCGAGCTCGGCGCCGCGGCCGACCGCGGCCACGAGCGCGGTGGGTGTCGCCAGGCCGAGCGCACAGGGACAGGCGACGACCAGCACGGCGACCGCCGCGCTCCACGCCGCGGCGGCGGGCAGCCCGGCGCCCAGCCAGAAGCCGAGGGTAGCGGCGGCCAGTGTGATCACGCACGGGACGAAGACGGCGGCGATGCGATCGGCGAGCCGCTGCGCGCTGGCCTTGCTGGCCTGCGCGTGGGTAACCAGGCGGGTGATCTGCGCGAGCAGCGTGTCCGCCCCGACGCGGGTGGCGCGCACGACGAGCCGGCCGCTCATGTTCACGGTGGCTCCGGTCACCGGGTCACCGGGTCCGACCTCGGCGGGCATCGATTCCCCTGTGACCAGTGAAGCGTCGACGGCCGAACTGCCGTCAATAACGATGCCGTCCGTGGCGATCTTCTCGCCCGGTCGGACGATGAACTCCTCCCCCGATACGAGCTCGCTCACCGGGATCCTGTGCTCTGTTCCGGCACGCAGCACCGCGACGCTCCTGGCGCCGAGGGCGGCCAGGGCGGTCAGCGCCGACGCTGAGCGGTCTCGCGCACGGGCTTCCAGGTAGCGGCCCGCGAGCACCGCGACGGTGACGCCCGCGGCCGCCTCGAAGTAAAGGGTCATCCCGCTGGCCGCGGTGAAGGTGAAAGCGAACGGCATCCGCATGCCGAGCGTGCCCGCGCCGCCGAATAGCAGCCCGTATACCGACCAGCCGAACGACGTCGCGACAGCCAGGCTGACCAGCGTATCCATGGTCGCCGCGGCATGGCCGAGCCCGGTCAGCGCGCTGCGGTGCAGGGGCCAGGCACCCCAGACTGCGACCGGGGCGGCCAGCAGCAGGCTGACCCACTGCCAGCCGGTGAACTGCCAGGACGGGACCATCGCCAGCACGATGACGGCTGCGGCGAGCGGGACGCAGCCGGCGAGCCGCAAGCCCAGGGACCTGACCAGCGGGTCGGCGCGATGGGGTGCTCCCTCGTCCGGCGGTGCGGGCAGCGCGGCCCGGTAGCCGGTCGAGTTGATCACGCCGATCAGCTCGGCGGCGTCACGGCCGCCGAGGCTGGTGAAGTACGCCCGCCCTGTGGCGTAGTTCACCGTCGCGGACACCCCGTCCAGCCGGTTCAGCCGCCGCTCGATCCGCGCCGCGCACGAGCTGCAGGTCATCCCGGTGACTGCAAGCTCGGCCTCAACCTGCCCATCGGTCGCGGTGCCCGTATCCGTCACGGGCGGCCGCCCATGTTCATGCCGCTCATCCCTGGGCTCCCGCCAGTGCTGCCGCCGTCATACGCGACATGCGAGTGCCCGGTGGTCACCGGGCCGAGCCGGGCTCCGGCCGCGTGCGCCCCGGCGAATATCAGCGCGAGCAGGACCAGGAAGGCGGCCAGCTTGAGCGCGGGAGCCAAGGGTCACCTCACGCGGCGGGAACGGGGAGATTCGGGTGCACGATGACCGCAGCTTACCGGCCGGCGCAGCGCGGGCGAACAGCCGGGCGCGAACATGAACAGGATGTAATCTGGCGGCTGCCCAGGAGCGGGAGTCAGCCGGCCCCGGACAGCCGCGACTGCCCGTTCGGGAGAAAGATCATTAATTTACCGAACGGACAGCGGCATCTCCTCCGGCGCCGGGTTCCGGCCTAGATCATGATGAGCAGCATGAAGGCCATGGTGGCTCCCATGGCGATCCGGCAGCCGACCGTGATGGCGGGAGACAGCAGGAATCCGCGGATGGCGGAGCCGTTCCCGGATCCTGGCTCGCCAGGAACGACGTGCTCAGCGGCCACGGCGCCGGACGGAGCGCTGCTAACCGCGGAGCCCTGCGTGGCCTGCGCGGCCGATAGCGTCGCGGTCGCGCCATCGGCGCCGGCCATCGCGGGGACGGCCGCCACCGGCACGACGGCCGGCGACACGCGGGCGGTCGCCATGCTGTAGCGCCGGCCGGACAGCTGGTCAAGGTCCCAGATGGTGTACGCGACCAGGATGAGCGCGAAGACGAACGCCAGCGTGGGATAGCGGAGCGTCTGCATCCCCGAGCCCCCGGACGACGCGCCCATGCCGCTCATGCCGCCGCCGGCGGCGGGGGCCGCGATGGCGGCGAACATGTACACCATCGCGCCGCAGTGCACCAGGTGGGGCGCGCAGTGCCCGCCGGCCAGCGCGCGCACGCCGCTCGTGCTGGCGTCCCGCAGGACCCGGTAGCCGAACCAGGCAGTCAGCACGCCGAAGATGGCTATCCACGCGTTGTTCGGCAAGGTGGTGAGGCTCGAGGCCAGCATGCCCGCCATGGCGATGGCCATCAGCAGGTGCGCCACGTCGGTGTCGGTGAACACCGAGCCGGGCCGCCACGGCCGTGCCACCACGAGCCGGGCGGCGCTGACCGCCGCGACCACCAGCATGAGGGCGGCGAGTATGTCCAGGATCCAGGCGGGGGTCATCAGACAGCGCTCCCTTCGGCGGTTGCCGCTGCCGCGTCAGCGGGCGGGACTGGCGCGGTCATTGCCGTGACGGGCCAGTAGGTCAGGGCGAGCAGGACGAGCAGCGGCCCTGAGTTGGGGTCGGTCGCGCCGCCGGCGAGGATCGCACCGAACGCCTCGCCGACTACCCAGATCAGGATGGCCACCACGATGGCCAGCGCCAGGGTGGCCTTGGCAGCCGGGGCCGGCAGGTAGACACCGACGGCGATGATCACGAGCGCGACGGCCAGCACGATCGAGGCGGCCAGGCCCTGGTTCGCGACGAGCGCGGCCGCGCCCCTGTCGATGGCGGACAGCCAGCCGGGCTGGCCGCTTTCCATGCCGGCGATCATGCCGTTCAGCGCCTGCGGGGCGCGGTTGGCGGGAGTCAGCGCGAAGTAAGCCAGGCTCAGCCACAGCACCAGCCACAGCGCCCGGGCCACCTGCGCGCCCACCGCTCTGGCCGCGGTGAAGGGCGCGGGTGTCTGGCGGTCCGCGGGCCACAGCAGCACCGCGAGCAGCGCGTAGATGATCACCGCGCCGGGCGCGCCGTTGAGCGGGCTGGCGGCGCCGTTCAGCACCCCGCCGAGCCCTTCGCCGAACCACCAGACGCCGAGGGACCAGGCTATCGAGGCGGCCAGGGCCAGCCGCACCGTCGGGCGGAACGCGATGCCAAGCCCGAGCAGCAGCTGGATCGTGGCGAAGATCGTGTTCAGCAGCACGAGGTGATGTTCGACCAGGGTGGCGTCCCAGGTGATCGGCCGCGCGACGAGTGACGGGTTACCGGCTGCGGTGCTCCCCAGCATCTGGCCGAAAGCCTTGGTGAACATGAACGACTGGTACTGCAGCACCGCGTCGAGCAGCCAGATGGCCGCGAGGACCAGCTGCAGCGCTCGCCTGGCGTCCAGTCGTGCCACGGCGGGCTGGACCTCGGTGCCCAGCCTGCCCCGCCATGCGGTACGGCCGCCAGTGACGGCGACTTGACTCATCGGGGTTCTCCTCGTATTAGGTGCGCCACATAAAACAATAGAAGGACCGTTGCGGGGAGTGCAATGCTTTGCGGGAAAGGCGTTCCGGAATTCCATAATGGCGTGAACCTGCAGCTAGATCGGCTACCGCAGCCATGCAGCGCGGTCGGCGATAACCCCTGGACGGTATTATCTAAACCAGGGCGGGGTATTAGGAAACCCGTGGGGGGTATGCGCGGGTAAATCGGGTGCCAGTGGGGGCGCTGCTGAATTCAGGCTGTGGCTGCTGGCACGCGGCGAGGTCCGGCGCCGGCCCGGCTTCAGCTGCAGGTGCCGCCGGCCGACGCCCGCCGCGGGGCCTGGTCCCTGTCCGCTGTCATGGCGTCCAGATCCTCGCGGGCTCGGGCGACGCGGGACCGGATCGTGCCGACGGGGCAGCCGCAGATGACCGCTGCCTCGGCGTAGGAGCAGCCGAGCATCTGGGTCAGGACGAACGCGGCCCGGCGGTCGGGTTCGAGGGCGCCGAGCAGCGCGTCGGCCGCCGCCTGGGCGCCGGGGTCCGCGGGCGGCTGCCCGAGGGTGCCGTCCGGCGTGGCCGCGACCCGGATTGCCAGCTTCCTGAGGCGGGACCGGGAGCTGATCTCGGCCGCGCAGGCACGCCGGGCGATCGCGAGCAGCCACGTTCGCACCGGCGCGTCGCCACGGTACTTGCCCAGTGCGGGGATGGCGCGCAGGTAGGTGTCCTGGGTGAGATCGTCGGCGGAGGCGGGATCGACCAGCTGAGCGCACAACCGCCACACGTCACCCTGGGTGAGCTGGACGAGCCTGGCCAGGGCGGCACGGTCACCGCGTCCGGCGGCATGCGCGAGGGAGGTTAGCTCGTCCATGACAGAAGGCAAGGGTAGCTGACTGCCTGTCTTCGCTCGCCGCCGACATGCCCGTTGCAGGCAAGGCCCTTCGGACCCGTTGCAAGTCTCTCGCCACGAACCGGGAACTTTTCCGCTACGTCTGGGCACTACTGAGACGTGGAATGTGACAGAGCGCGCGAGGCGATCTCGGCCCGGATCGACGGCGAGGACACCGCCCTGCCGGGCGGCGCGCTTGACGCCCACCTGGCGGATTGCGCCAGGTGCCGCACCTGGCAGCAGCGGGCGCACGCGGTGACGCGGCGTGCCAGGCTTGGCGGCTCCTTCCTGGACCAGGACCTCACCCCGCGGGTGCTCGCGGCCATGACAGTGGCCGGCCCCGCGGGCGCCGGGACCCGTGCCGTGCGATGCCACGGGCTGGTCCAGCGAGGCGGGCTGGCCGTCGTGGCGGTGGCGCAGCTGGCGATCACCGTGCCGCTGCTGATCCTCGGCCATGATCATGGCGCGGGGGTCCGCGCGGCTCATGAGCTCGGCTCCTTCGACCTGGCGCTGGCCATCGCGTTCGCGGTCGGCGCCATCCGCCCGGCGCTGTCGGCGGGGCTCGCCTGGCCATGCGGGATCGCCGCGGCGGGCCTGGCGGGAACCGCCGTCGCTGAACTGATCGGCGGACAGGCCATCGGCGCCGACGATGCGCAGCACCTGATCGCCGTCGCCGGCGCTGTGCTGCTGTTCTGGCAGGCGAGGACGGCCGGCGCGAGCGGGCGGGCCGCGCTGGCGACCGCTCCGGCGCAGGTCGGCGATCGCCCCGCCGCCGGACCTCGTGCCGTCCGCCCGCCGGATCGGCTTCCGGCCGGTCCGCTTCCGCCGGACTGGCTTCCGCCGGGCGGCGGCGACTCCACCCGCGCCGACAGCGAGGCCGTCGCGTGACGGCACCTGCTGGCCACGCTGGCGCGGTGCCTGCCGCTGCACGGCAGGCACCGGGCGAGTCCGCCACGGCCGGGCAGCTGGACGGCGACGGTGCGCGGGAAATCGAGCTGTCGATCGAGGGGATGACGTGCGCCGCGTGCGCCGCGCGGGTCGAGAAGAAGCTCAACAAGCTGGCCAACGTCCGCGCGTCGGTGAACTACGCGACCGCCACCGCCCGGGTCACCGCGCCGGCCGTCATGCCGGTGCTGACGCTCACCGAGGCGGTCGCGCAAGCCGGGTACAGCGCGACGGCGCGCGAGGAGCAGGCCGCCGAACCGGGCGCCGACGCTGACGCCGACGCCGCCCGTCAGTACGCCTACCTGCGGCGGCGGCTGTTCGTCTCGCTGGCCTTCTTCGTGCCGCTGACCGACCTGTCGCTGATGCTGTCGCTGATCCCGTCGCTGCGGTTCGCTGGCTGGCAGTGGCTGCTCGTCGCGTGCGCGGCGCCGGTGGCGCTGTGGTGTGCGTGGCCGTTCCACAAGGCCGCGCTGAAGAACGCCCGCCATGGCACGTCCTCCATGGACACGCTGGTGTCGCTTGGCATCCTGGCGGCCTGCGGCTGGTCGGTGTACGCGATGTTCGTCCTCGACCGCGGCGCGCAGGCCGGAACGCTCTGGGAGCGGCTGATCCATGGCTCGGGCGGTGGCATCTACCTGGAGACCGCCGCCACCGTCACCACGTTCCTGCTCGCGGGCCGGCTGTACGAGGCGCGGGCCCGGCGCATCGCGGGCGAGGCCATGCGCGAGCTGGGGGCCGCGGCCGCGAAGGACGTGTGCGTGCTCGACCCGGACGGCAGCGAGCGCCGGATCCCGGCCAGCCGGCTGCGGCCGGGCGAGACGTTCGTCGTCCGCCCGGGTGAGACGATCGCCGCGGACGGAGAGGTGCTGTTCGGCCAGACCGCGATCGACCGCAGCATGATGACGGGGGAGTCGGTGCCGGCCGAGGCGGCTGAGGGTGACACCGTCACCGGAGGGACCGTGGTGCTCACCGGACGGCTGGTGGTCCGGGCGGTCCGGGTCGGTGCGGACACCCAGCTCTCGCACCTGATCAGGCTGGTCGAGCAGGCGCAGGCACAGAAGGCGGCCATCCAGCGCGTGGCGGACCGGATCTGCGGCGTGTTCGTCCCCGCGGTCATGGCCTGCGCGGTCCTCACCCTGATGGGCTGGCTGCTGGCCGGCGCCCCCGCCGGGCACGCGTTCAGCGCCGGGCTCGCGGTCCTGATCATCGCGTGCCCGTGCGCGCTGGGCCTCGCGACCCCGGCGGCGCTCGTCGCGGCCTGCGGCCGCGGCGCGCAGCTCGGGATCTTCATCAAGGGCTACCAGGGGCTCGAAACGTCCCGGTCGATCACGGTTGTCGTGCTCGACAAGACGGGCACCGTCACCACCGGGCGCATGTCCCTGGCGGGCCTGCGGGCCGCGGACGGCGTCGACCGGACCTGCCTGCTCCGCTACGCGGGGGCCGTCGAGCAGGCGTCCGAGCACGCGGTGGCCGCGGCGATCAGCACGGCCGCCGTGGCCGAGACGGGGCCGCTGCCGCAGGCTGACGGCTTCAGGGCGCTGCCGGGACTCGGCGCGCGCGGGATCGTCGACGGGCGCGAGGTGGTTGTCGGGCGCGAGAAGCTGCTCGCCGGACTGGGGATGACGCTGCCGCCCGCGCTGGCGCGGCAGTGCCAGGAGTGGGAGCAAGCCGGCCACACCACGGTGCTGATCGGCTGGGACGGCACGGTCCGGGGCGCCGTCGCGGTCGCCGACACGGTCAAGCCCTCGGCCTCCGCAGCCATCGCCGAGCTGCGCGGGCTCGGGCTGCACCCGATGCTGCTCACCGGGGACAACGAGGCCACCGCCCGGGCGGTCGCCGCGGCGGCCGGCATCGACGAGGTGATCGCCGGGACGCTCCCCGCCGACAAGGCCGCGGTCATCACCCGGCTTCAGGCGCGCGGACAGCAGGTGGCCATGGTAGGCGACGGCGTCAACGACGCCCCGGCGCTCGCCGCCGCCGACCTCGGGCTCGCCCTCGGGAGCGGCACGGACGTCGCGATCAGCGCCGCCGACATGATCCTGCTCCGCGATGACCTGCGGACGGTCCCGGAGGCGATCAGGCTCGCCCGCGCCACGTTCCGGACGATCCGCCGCAACCTCGCGTGGGCGTTCGGCTACAACGTCGCGGCCATCCCGCTCGCCGCGCTCGGCTTCCTGAACCCGATCGTTGCCGCAGTCGCCATGACGCTGTCCTCGGTCTTCGTCGTAGCCAACAGCCTGCGCCTGCAGCGATATCACAACCGCGCCGCCGCAGGCGCCAAACGAGCCGGAGGGTCAGATGTACGGTTACACCCACGACAAAGCTAACTACCTGAGGCGGTTGCGCCGCATTGAGGGTCAGGTTCGCGGCCTGCAGCGGATGATCGACGAGGACCAGTACTGCATCGATATCCTCACTCAGGTCGCCGCTGCAACCAAGGCCCTGCAATCGGTGGCGCTCGGCCTGCTCGAGGAGCACCTCAGCCATTGCGTCGCCCAGGCCGTGGCCGAAGGCGGCGACGGCGCGACCGAGAAAGTCCGCGAGGCCTCGGACGCGATCGCGCGTCTTGTCCGGTCCTGAAGCCCCCGATCCCCCGATAGCGATGACAGAAAGGCACCCGATGACAACGACGACCTACGCGGTGACCGGAATGAGCTGCGAGCACTGCGTGCAGGCGGTGACCAGCGAACTGAGCGGCATCTCCGGCGTCTCCGCCGTGACCGTCGACCTCGTGCCCGGCGGCAGTTCCCGCGTGACGGTCGCCAGTGACGGGCCATTGCCCGAGGACGCGGTCAGCGCGGCCCTCGACGAAGCCGGCGGTTACCGGATCAGCGGCTTGACCGGCGTCAGCGGCTAACCCCCGCTGGCGCTCAGCGCGCTGAGCGCCGCGTCGAGGCGGCCGGAACGCGCCTCCTCGACGAATACCTGGAACTGGTCCTCGCTCATCTGGACCCGCTGGCCGAAATCATCGGTAATGACGATCCGCCGCGCTGGCGGCGCCTCGTGATCGACCAGCAATTCGGGACAGCCGCAACTGCACTGGCCGCACAGCACGGCGAGCCTGGTAAGACGCCCGGTATTGTCCTGCACTACCGCGCTCCTTTCAGCTATTCGACGTATTCTCAGCATTACTTCTGCGTGCTGCAATGGCAATACCACCGGGTGGTTTAATGAATACCCCCTGGAGGTTTCCGGAATTCCGGCCGTCACACGAATGCGCAGGCTCAGCGCCGGACGCAGTACGCGGCGTACTGGCCGGCGACCCGCTGCGCGCCCTCGATGTCGTGCTCGAAGCCAGGGAAAGCCGCGTCCCACGCCTGCAGCATGTGCAGGTAGGACAAGAACGGCCCGTCCGCCGCGCCGGCGTCCTCGCCCGGCGCCAGGATCGGGATGCCCGGCGGGTAGGGCTGCAGGCCTACCGCCAGCGTGCGGCCGGCCATCTCGGCGAAGGGCACCAGGTCTACCTCCCCGCGCACCAGCCGTTCGTAGGCCGCGCGGGGCGCGATCCTGGGCACGGGCAGCCCGGCGAAGGCAGCCTGCAGCGCCTGCCCCGGCCGCGCCGCCCGCATGTGCGACCACATCTGCTCGCCCAGGTCACGCAGCCCCAGCCCGGCGTACCGCCCCTGGGGCACTGTCAGCAGGTCCGGCAGCACAGCCGACAGCGGCGCGTTGGCGTCCCAGTCCCGCTTGAAGCCGAGCAGGGCGTTGATCAGCGTGCCCCATTTGCCGCGGGTGATCCCCACCGAGAACAGGCACAGCACGATGTGGTCGGTGGTCCGCGACGGGACGATCCCGTGCCTGCCGAGATAGGCGGTCAGCAGCGTCGCCGGGACGCCGGACTCGGCGAGCGTGCCATCGTCGCGCACGCCCGGCGCGAGGATGCCCGCCTTCGTCGGATCGAGCATGCACCAGCCGTCCGCGATCCCGGTGAAGCCGTGCCAGGCTTCGTCCGGGCGCAGTACCCAGCAGCGGGGGTCGCTGCTGAGCAGCCCGGCCGGCGCGTCAGCGAACGGCAGCCGCGCGCCGGTGCCGGGATCGGTGACCTCCGGCGCGTTCCACGGGGCGAAGAACCAGTCGCCGCCCGCGGCGAACTGACGGTGCGCCCGGGCCAGCGCCTGCCGGAACGCGACCGCCTCGTCGATCGTCTCCTGGACGAGCGCACGGCCGCCGGGGCCGTCCATCATCGCCGTCGCGACGTCGTTCGCCGCGATGATGGGGTACAGCGGCGAGGTCGTCGCGTGCATCATGTAGGCCTCGTTGAACACCCCGTGCGGAACCTTGCGCCGCCCCTCCCGCACGTGGATGAAGGACGCCTGGCTCAGCGCGGCGAGCAGCTTGTGCGAGGACTGGGTCGCGAACACCGTCGGACCGTCGGCGGGATGGCCTGCCGGATCGCCGCGCATCGCGTACCGGTCGCGGTAGAGGGGGTGGAACCGGGCGTAGCCGTACCACGCCTCGTCGAAGTGGATGACATCGCTGCTGCGCTCAAGCATCTGCTGCACCTGCGCCGCGTCGTAGCACATCCCGTCGTAGGTGCAGTTGGTGACGACCGCGTAGCCGGGGGCTCCCCGGGCGCCGCCCGGGGAGCCCCCGGCGATCGGGCTGTCGGCGACCCTGGCGGCGATCGCCTCTGGCGTCATCTGGTCCGGGTGAATCGGGCCGATGATCCCGTACCGGTTCCTTGACGGGATCATGTAGACCGGGACCGCCCCTGTCAGCTGCAGGCCCTGCATGACCGACTTGTGGCAGTTGCGGTCGACCACCGCGATGTCCCCCGAGCCGAGCACGCCGGACATCACGGTCCTGTTGGATCCGGACGTGCCGACAAGCACCGAGTAGGAGCGGTGCGCGCCGAACACCCGCGCCGCGTACGCCTCACTGTCGGCCACCGGCCCGGTGTGGTCGAGCAGCGAGCCCAGGGCGGCCCGCTCAATGCCCATGTCCGTGCGGAAGAGGTTCTCCCCGTAGAAATCGTGGAAGATACGGCCGACCGGCGTCTTCAGGAAGCCGACCCCGCCCTGGTGGCCCGGGACCGCCCAGGCGTATTCCTGCTCCCGGTTGTAGTCGAGCAGCGCGCCGAAGAACGGGGGGACCAGGCCGGCGATGTAGCGGTCCATCGCCGCCACGACGCGGCCCGCGATGAAGGCGGCCGTGTCCTGCAGGAGCCAGACAAGCTCGTCGGCGTGCTCCATCGCGTCGATGGTGATCGACTGGGCCGCGCTGTGCTTGGCGAGCAGGAACACCGGCAGCGCGGCGTTGCGGGACCGCACCGTCGCCAGCATCTGGGCAGCCGCCCCGTGCGAGGCCGGATCGTCGGCGCGCAGGTCCCAGTCCACGAGCACCGCGCCGAGGCTGGCGTCCGAGCTGACGACGGCGGCGCCGTCCTCGAACGAAAACGACGCGGTAACGTCGACGCCGCGCCTGGTGAACTCCTCGACCAGGCCGTTCGCCGCGCGGCCATGGGCCGTGTCCGGGCGCAGCAGCGAGTCGTCCACCACGAGCACCCGGCGGGGCAGCACGTCCCCGGCTCGGATCGTCATCATCGGCCTCCGTTGGCCTCGTTGCCTGGTCCGGGCGGGTTCCTGCGCAGGCACCACGGTTCGTTCGGGAGAATCTAGATAATCATCCGGGAGAGAGGACAGCGCATGAAGACCGCGTCCGCCACCGTCCAGATCGCCGCGCCGCCATCGGCCGTCTGGGCGGTCCTGACTGACCTGGGCAGCTACCCGGAGTGGAACCCGCTGTTCCGCGAGGCGTCCGGGCAGGTCGTCGTCGGGAAGAGGATCACGCTGCGGGGTGCCCATCCGGTCAGCGGCCGCCTGATGACCGTCAAGCCGAAGATCACCGTGGCCGAGCCCGGCGTGGAGCTGAGGTGGGTCGCCAGCCTGCCGGGCATCATCAGCGGCGAGCACTCCTTCGCGCTGACCCCGGCGGACGGCGGTACCCGGCTCGTGCAGAGCGAGACCCTCCGCGGCCTTCTCGCGGCCTTGTCCGGTAAAGCCGTCACCGGTACCGAGCGCAGTTTCCACGCGATGAACGAAGCCCTCAGGAAACGGGCGGAAGGCAGCTGACGCGATCTGCTCGCGCCGCTGGGGCTAGTCTTGCGCGGGTGGTGCATGCGACCGTCCCCGCGCCGGAGCTGGCTGACGCGCTCCGGCGAGCCGGCATACGCGAGGTCGACACGGTCACGCGGCGCCGTGCCGAGTACTCCTCGGACGCGTCCAACTACCGGGTCGTGCCCGCCCTCGTCGCCTTTCCCCGGCACGCGGACGAGATCGCGGCCGCGCTGGCCGTCTGCCGGGAGCGCGGCGTGCCGCTGACCCCGCGGGGCGGGGGCACCTCGATCGCGGGCAACGCGCTGGGCACCGGGGTGGTCCTGGACCTGTCCCGGCACCTCAGCCGGGTCATCAGCGTCGATCCGGACTCCCGCACGGCCGTGGCCGAACCGGGCGCCGTCCTCGACGACATCACCGCGGCGGCGGCACCGTACGGGCTGCGGTTCGGGCCTGACCCCTCGACCCACTCGCGCGCGACGATTGGCGGCGCGATCGGCAACAACGCCTGCGGTGCCAGGGCACTGCGCTACGGGCGCACGGCCGACAACGTCACCGCCCTGGACGTGGTCACCGGGGCGGGCGTCCGCTTCACCGCCCGGCGGTACGGGCGGGACGGCGTGCCAGGCGGCAGTCCTGAGGCCGGACTGCTCGCCGAGCTGGCCGCGCTGATCGGGGAACGGCTGGCCATGGTGCGGACCGAGTTCGGCCGGTTCCCGCGGCAGGTGTCGGGCTACTCCCTGGAGCACCTGCTGCCGGAGAACGGCACCGACCTGGCCGGGTTCCTGGCCGGCACCGAGGGCACGCTGGCGCTGATCTCGCAGGCCACGGTCCGCCTCGTGGCGGCGCCTCCGGCGACCGCGATGGCCGTGCTCGGCTACGCCGACATGGCGGAGGCCGCCGCGGCGGTGCCGGCGGTGCTGGCCTACGCGCCGGTCGCGCTCGAGGGGCTCGATTCGCGGCTCGTCGACGTGGTTCGCGTCCGGCGCGGCGCCGCGGCAGTGCCCGAGCTGCCGCGCGGCGGCGGCTGGCTGTTCACCGAGACCGCGGGTGCCACGCCAGGCGAGGCGCAGGACGCGGCGGCCAA
>JASHXJ010000435.1 GCA_030043595.1 Trebonia sp. | reverse complement strand
TCGCCGCGAGCACCACCGCCCACATCAGGCCGACGAGCAGGCCGGGGATCAGCGCCCGCGTCTGCGCCCACACGGCGCGGCCGCCGTGCACGTTGGCGATCGAGCCCGCGTACAGCAGCAGCAGCGGCACCTCCACCATCACCAGGCACGCGGCGGTGAACCCGAGGTACTTGGCAAGCGGGTAGTCGCTGGGCCGGATCGGCCGCGAGAAGTACAGCGGCAGCACGCGGCTGCGCAGGTCACGGGAGACGAGCTCGGGCGCCTGGACCGCGACGAAGACGGTCATGACGATGATGCGCAGCGGTGGACTGTAGGTGTCGTAGTCGACCAGCCGCGGGTTGCCCTGGGACATCACGATCGCGTTGATCACCGCCGGCAGGCACATCGCCGCGCACGTGATCACCGGCACGATCTTGGCTTTGATCCCGCGGCCGAAGCCGAACGCGGACCGGAAGCTGTACCAGGTCAGCGCCGCCACGATCCGCGGCCGGCCCAGGCGCGGGCCGTCGTAATGGCGGTAGCCGAGGTCGTGGATGACCCCGGCGGCGGTGCCGGTCCCGGCGGGGAAACCCGGTGTTTCAACGGACATCGACGGCCTCCCGCTGGTCGTCGTCGCGGAACAGTTCCTCCACGTGGTGGCGGCGCTGCTCCAGTCTGCTCAGCGGCAGGCCGAGGCTGGCCACGCTGTCGCGCACCGCGTCATAGGTGTCGTCGCCGCCGAGCGGGACGAGCACGGCCCGCTGGTAGGGCCGGGGGTCGAGGCCGCGCCGGGCCAGCTCGCCGAGCAGCGCCGCGGTCCCCTCCTCCACCTCGATGACCAGCAGCTGGCTGGCCTTGGTAAAGCTGTCGACGGTGTCGGCCCGCAGCAGCCGGCCCGCCTCGATCGCCACCAGGTGGTCGCAGATGCGCTCGATCTCGCCGAGCAGGTGCGAGGCGACCACGATCGAGATGCCGAACTCCTCACCGATGCGGGCGATGAGCTCGAGCATCGCGTTCCTGCCCGCCGGGTCGAGCCCGTTCGTCGGCTCGTCGAGCAGCAGCAGCCTGGGGTCTGCGGCCAGCGCCTGGGCCAGCTTCACCCGCTGCTTCATGCCGGTGGAGTAGGTGCCGATCAGCCGGTACCGCTCCTCGTGCAGGCCGACGTGCCGCAGCGCCTCCGCCGCGCGCTCCCTGGCCGCGGTGGCCGGCAGGCCGGACATCCGGCCCATGTGGGTGACGAAGTCGGTCGCCGAGATGTCCGGGGGCAGGCAGTCGTGCTCGGGCATGTAGCCGACGAGCTGCCTGATCTGCTCGCCGTCCGTGACGCTGTCATGGCCCAGTACCCTGGCCATGCCCTGGGTGGGATCGATAAGCCCGAGCAGGATCTTGATCAGCGTCGACTTCCCGGCGCCGTTCGCGCCGATCAGCCCGGTGACGCCGGGCGCGACGCGAACGGTGAGGCCGCCGAGCGCCGTGACCCCGCCCGGGTACAGCTTGGTCAGCGCGGCCGTCTCGATGACAGGACGCGCCGAGGTCGAGGGTTCCATGCGCCTAGCGTGCCAGGTCTGTCGAGGCGCGGGCGTCCCCCTGGACGGTGATTATCGGGTGTCGCCGGCTGGCGGTGCCAGCATCGCGGGCTACGCCTTCGGGATGAGCCGCCGCAGCTGCGGCGCTTCGCACGCTGCGCTGCCGCCTTGACGGCAGCAAGCGGGCGGGGTGATGCTCGGAAGGCATCCGCCGCGCGAGCCCGCGGCGGTCTGACAACGATGTCCCAGATTCGGAGGGCCTGTGTCCGCCGACCGCCTGGCTACCGGGCTAGAACGCAGCGGGGACAGCCCCGCCGCCCGCGCGGCGGGGCTGATCGCAGTCGCGGAGGACCTGGCAGGGGAGTTCTCGCTGCGCCCGCTTCTCGAACGCATCCTGCTGCGCTGCACCGAGCTGCTCGGCTGCACGGCCGGCTCGATCTGCAGCGTCGACGAAGCGGCGGGGACGTACCGCAAGGAAGCCGACATCGGGGTGGCGTGCCAGTCCGGCCAGGTCTTCCCGCTCACCGAGGGGATGACCGGTGTCGTGGTGACGCGCCGCGCGCCGGTCTGGTTCGACCGGTACGACCAGGTCCGCGGCGGCCACGTGGCGCCCGCCGAACGGGCTACCCTGTGCGGGGTTATCGGCGTGCCGCTGGAATGGCGCGGCCGGGTCATCGGCGCATGCGTGGTGTTCAGCAGGGACGAGCGACGGGTATTCGGCCCCGATGACGCGGAACTGCTCGAGCTATTCGCCAGGCACGCGGCGATCGCGCTGGCCACCGCCCGCATGCACGAGGCGGCGGAGGAGCGTGCCCGGGCAGAGGCGGCAGCGGCCGAGCGCGACCGGCTGCTCGGGGAGGTGCACGACAGCCTGGCGCGGCGCCTGGTGTCCATCCGGGTGCACCTGGACAGCGCGGAAAGCGAACTGGGTGATGCCAGCGGGCAGGCCGCGGATCTCAGCCGGGCCGCGGCCAGGCTGCGGCAGGCCAGCGGTGAGGCCAGGGACGCGCTCGCCGAGGCCCGGCTCACCCTGCTCGGAATGTCCTCGTCGCCGCTGAACGGGCAGGCGCTCGAGGCGGCGCTCGAGGCCGAGGCGGCCTGGGCGCAGAGCATCGGCGGCCTTGAGGTCAGGTTCGTCACGGCCGGCACGCCGGCGCCGGCCGATGGGCTGCTGGCGCACGAGGTGCTGCTCGTCGCCCGCGAGGCGCTCACCAACATCGTCCGGCACGCGCGCGCACGGTCGGTCCGGCTCGGCCTGCTGCACGAGGCCGGGTCGGTCACGCTGCTGGTGCAAGACGACGGCGAGGGGTTCGATCCCACCGCCGGATGGCAGGGCGAGCACTTCGGGCTGCGCGCCCTCAGCGAGCGAGCGCGCCGGATGGGCGCGACGATCGAGGTCGACTCGCTGGCCGGCTGGGGTACCCGGATCCGCGCCCGCTTCCCGTACCAGAGGCGGGGCGAACAGCACGCTCCGCGGCTGCGGGTCCTCATCGCCGTGGGCAGGCCGTTGCTGCGCGCCGGGATCGCCCAGCTGCTGTCCGGAGCAGAGCCCGGGATCGAGGTGCTCGGCGACGCGGCGACCACGGCGGAGGCGCTGACCGCCTGCCGGGAACTGCGGCCCGACGTCGTGCTCGCGGACCTCGGCCTGTCCGCTGCCGCGGGCGCTGCGGGAACGCCCGGCGCGGAGGGCGTCACCGATGTGCTGCTCGGCCAGCTACCCGGCCTGGCCGTGGTCGGGCTGTGCGAGGTCGGCGACGAGAAGCTGGTGGCCAGCGCCATGCGGGCGGGCGCGCGCGGCTGCGTCGACATGGGAGCCGACGGCCCGGAGCTCGCCCGAGCCGTCGTCGAGGCCGGACGCGGCCAGGCGATCCTGTCCGGCCCGGTGCTCGCCAGGCTGCATCGCGGGCTGCGCGAAGACGGCGCCGAGCAGCCCCTGACCGAGCGAGAGCGCCAGGTTCGCAGCCTGATGGAGCAGGGACTGCCGGACAAGGCGATCGCCGAGCAGCTGGTCCTGTCGATCAAGACCGTCGAGAAGTACGCCGGGGCGGTCCTGCGGAAGACGGGGGCCCGCAACCGCACCGAGCTCGCCGCCCAGGCGAGCCGGGCGCGGGCACGGACAGCCAGGTAGCAGGCCGGCGAAAACAGCCGGCGGGTAGGGAAAGCCCTCCACTGAAACTGGGGGATTCCACCGATTCGCGCTGCTCGGAGGCCACCTAGGTTGGGGATCGTCGCCCCGCAGCGAGGAGTGCCAGCGCGTGCCTGTCGTGTCCATGAAGTCGATCGTCGACCGGGCGTTCACCGAGCGGTACGGTGTCGCGGCGATCAACGTGGTCAACGACCTGACGATGGAGGCGGTGCTAGCGGCCGCCGTGCAGCAGCGCTCCCCCGTCATCATCCAGACGTCGGTCAAGACGGTACGGTCCATCGGCATCGACCTGCTGTTCGCCATGTGGCGCGAGATGACCGCCGGGATCGACGTCCCGGTCAGC
This sequence comes from Trebonia sp., assembly GCA_030043595.1. Taxonomy (GTDB): domain Bacteria; phylum Actinomycetota; class Actinomycetes; order Streptosporangiales; family Streptosporangiaceae; genus Trebonia. The sequence goes on along the minus strand of JASHXJ010000435.1, from coordinate 526 downwards.
CTGCATCTCGATCACTGCCCTGACCGGGAGTTCATCAGCGCCTGCCTGCGCAAAGGCTGGAACTCGGTGCTGTTCGACGGATCCCGGCTGCCGGTGGCGGAGAACCTCAGGCAGACCGTCGACGTCGTCGGCGAGGCGAGGTCGTACGGCGCGCACGTCGAGGGCGAGATCGAGGCGATCACGGGCGTCGAGGACGACATCGGCTCAGACGAGGAGGCGAACAGGCAGTCGCTGCCGGTCGCGCTCGACTTCATCAGGAAGACGGGGATCGACGTGTTCGCGCCCGCGATCGGCAACGCGCACGGCGTCTACCGCGCCGAGCCGCACCTGGACGCGCAGCGCGTTTCTGACATCGTGGCCGCGCAGCCCATCCCGATCGCACTGCACGGGGGCACCGGGATGACAGACGCCCAGTTCAGCGACCTGATCAGCCGCGGCTGCGCGAAGGTGAACATCTCGACCGCACTGAAGATCGGCTACATGAAGGCGAACCTGGCCTTCCTGCTCGGCGCGCGGGAGCGAGACA
>JASHXJ010000434.1 GCA_030043595.1 Trebonia sp. | reverse complement strand
CGGTGTACACCGCTCTCGGCGCCGCCGCGGACGCCGCCCGGCTGCAGGCCACGTTCCGCTCCCACGGCATCCGGCGCGGCCCGCATTCCAAGCACAGGCGAGCGCGCAGCGGCTGGGACAGCCTCACGCCGACCGAGGTCAAGATCGCCGCGTTCGTGCAGGAGGGACTGTCTAACCCCGACATCGCGGCCAGGCTGCTGCTGTCCCGGCGGACTGTCGCGACGCACGTCTCGCACATCCTGAAGAAGCTCGACGTCCACTCGCGAACGGATATCGCGCGGGAGTCAGCACTGCGCAGCTTCGGATCGCGGTGAGCGCGGCGCCGCGGTCGCGGGCGCGCCAGGCGGGGACGGTGCAGCGCCGGGGAGTCACCGCGGCTGGAAGGCGAGCGTGAAGTACACGACCTTGCCGCCTGGGGTGCGGTAGCAGCCCCACTCCTGCGCGAGGGCGGCGACCAGCATCAGGCCCCGCCCGGTCTCGGCTTCGACGGGCGCGTCCGCCGGCACCGGCAGGAAGCGTGACGAGTCGTGGACATCGACGCGCAGGCGACCGCCCGCGCACCGAATGGCGACAGTGACGCTGCCGCCCGCCTCGTGCCTGATTGCATTGGTCACCAGCTCGCTGGTGAGCAGGACCGCGACGTCCAGGTCGACGGGGAGATCCCACGCGCAGACGGCCGCCCGGACCTGGCCGCGCGCTTCGGCCGGCGCGGCGGGTCCGGGGGTCAGCCGGACACGGCACGCCTGCAGTTCGGTCGGACGGGACTCGGTCGGACGGGACTCGGTCGGACGGGACAGTGTCGGCGCCATCGTGTTCATCGGATTCCTTAGGGGGCCGGTTGGGAGAATGGGCCGGCTGGAGAGCGGGCCGGTTCGAGCACCTGATGCCGATGCGGGGGGTTGCAGGAAAAATGCTGCTGCAACTTGCATCGAGAGACATCAGTCAGCTGACGGATTTCGAACCGCGGCCACGAGCTGTCCTAGGGTGCGCCCCCTTGTCCATATTCGGGCCTACTTGTACGGTTAAAGCGTGCGGCGGTACCGCAACCACACGGTCTCCCCCCACCTGTGTCCGGCTAGCCGCCTCGCGGTGCCCCCGTCCGCGAAGGCATGCGCCGCGGTACCGCCGCCTCACCACCGGGGCTGCCTCAGCTGGTAGCCAGGGTCGACCCGCTGCATGTAGCCGGTGTCGTCGCGACTGCGGATGCCGGACCGCAGGTACTGCTCGTGCAGCGCGGCGAGCGCGTCGCGGTCGAGCTCGACGCCGAGGCCGGGGCCGTCCGGGACACGGATCGCGCCGCCGGCGAACGTCAGCGGCTCGCCCTTGACGACGTCCTCGGTCCGCCACGGAAAGTGGGTGTCGCAGGCGTAGCCGAGGTTCGGGGTGGCGGCGGCCAGGTGCACCATCGCGGCGAGGCTGATGCCGAGGTGCGGGTCGGAGTGCATCGACACGCCGAGGCCGAAGGTCTGGCAGATCCCGGCGAGCAGCCTGCACCCGCGCAGCCCGCCCCAGTAGTGCAGGTCGGCCAGCACCACCTGGACGGCGCCCGCCCTGATGGCGGGCGGCAGGTGGTCGAAGGCGATCACGCACATGTTGGTGGCCAGCGGCATCGGCGCTTCCCTGGCGACCTGGGCCATGCCGTCGATGCCCGGGGTGGGATCCTCCAGGTACTCGAGCACGCCGTCCAGCTCGCGGGCCACGCCGATGGCCGTGGCCGGGGTCCACGCGGCGTTCGGGTCCAGCCGGAGGGGATGGCCGGGGAAGGCCTGGCGCAGCGCCCGGATGGCCTCGATTTCCAGGTCCGGGGGAAACACGCCGCCCTTCAGCTTGAGCGCGGTGAAGCCGTACTCGCCGACCAGCCGCTGGGCCTGGCGCACGATGCCGTCGGGGTCGAGTGCCGCACCCCAGCGGTCCGGCTCGCGGCCGGGATGCGCGGCCCACTTGTAGAACAGGTAGGCGGAGAACGGCACCTCGTCCCTGACCGCGCCGCCGAGCAGGTCGGCGACCGGGCGGCCGGCGGCCCTGCCCTGGATGTCCAGGCAGGCCACCTCGAAGGGGGAGAATACCGGGTCGGCGGCCGGGGTGCGGCCGACCGTTCCCGAGGCGATGGCGTGGCCATGACGGCCGACGACGCCCGCCACCCGGCGGTAGATCTCCTCCGTGTGGTAGACGTCCGCGCCCTCGAGCGCGGGCGCCACGGCGCGCAGCGCGTTGAGGTGATGCTCGTCGCCGTACGTCTCGCCGAGCCCCGCCAGCCCGTCGTCGGTGGTGATCTCGATGACGGCGCGGAGCGCGAACGGCTCATGCACGCCGACCGCGTTCAGCAGCGGGGGGTCGGCGAAAGCGACCGGGGTTATCGCGATGCCGGTGATCTTCATGCCTTGAATGTTCCCGGAAACCGGGTGGATCTCCCGGTCTGACAGGCCCGGCGCTAGCATGTGACCGCCAACACGAGCCGCTGAAGAACGGGTGAGGTATGAGCGCGAAGAACCTGCAGGAAGTGCTGGACAACGCGGGAAACACGGTAGAACTGCTCCGGAACTCGCAGCTCGGCGCCTACATCTACCCTGTCGTCCCCGCCGAGTTCACCAACTGGCGCCGCGAGGTGATCGCCTGGCGCGAGACCGCGGTGCTGTACGACCAGACGCACCACATGGCCAACCTGTTCGTCTCCGGGCCCGACGCGCTCCGGCTGATTTCCGACACCGGCATCAACAGCACGGCGAAGTTCCCGGTCAACACGGCCAAGCAGTTCGTCCCTGTCGGCCCGGAAGGCGGCGTCATCGGCGACGGCATCCTCTTCCACCTGGCCGAGGAGGAGTTCGTGTTCGTCGGCCGCGCCCCGGTCGCCAACTACCTGACCTTCGCGGGCAGCAGGGGCTACAACGTCGACATCCGGCTGGACAACCGGTCGCCGTCGCGCCCGTACGGCAAGCCCGTCACGCGCGAGGTGTGGCGCTTCCAGATCCAGGGCCCGAACGCCTGGCCGATCATCGAGAAGCTCAACGGCGGCCCCATGGAGCAGGTGCGCTTCTTCCACATGGGGCACATGACCATCGCCGGGGAGCAGGTACGCACCCTGCGGCACGGCATGGCGGGCGCCCCGGGCCTGGAGATCTGGGGACCGTACGAGTCGTTCGACAGGGTCCGGGACGCGGTGCTCGAGGCGGGCCGTGAGTTCGGCCTGGAGCCGTGCGGCGCGCGGGCCTACTCGTGCAACACCCTGGAATCGGGCTGGATCCCGTCGCCGCTGCCCGCCATCTACACCGCGGCGGATCTGCGGCCGTACCGCGAATGGCTGGGGCCGGACAGCTACGAGGCGACGAACGCGCTGGCGGGCAGCTTCGTGTCCGACCGGATCGAGGACTACTACCTGAACCCGTTTGAGCTCGGCTACGGCTCCTTCGTCAAGTTCGACCACGACTTCACCGGGCGGGACGCGCTGGCGGCGATCACCCCGCAGGCACAGCGGCGCAAGGTGACCCTGGCGTGGAACGCCGACGACGTCGCGAAGCTGCTCGCCTCGCCCGTCTACCCGGGACCGGGCTCCATGTTCTTCGACCTGCCGAACGCCAACTACGGATCCTCCAACTACGACTCCATCCTCGACGCCGACGGGAAGCTCGTCGGGCTGTCCCTGTTCACCGGCTACAGCGCGAACGAGCGCACGGCGCTGTCACTGGCCACGGTCGACCCCGACGTCCCCGTCGGCGCCGAGGTGCGGGTGATCTGGGGCGAGCCGGGCGGCGGGAGCCGCAAGACGACCGTTCAGCCGCACGAGCAGCTCGCGGTGCGCGCGATCGTGAGCCCGGCGCCGTATTCGGCGGTGGTACGCGAGAGCTACCACGCTGGCTGGCGCTCCGCCGCCGCCGGCTGAGGCGGGCCCGGGAGAGGCGCCACGGTCCGTTCCGGATATAAAAAAGATCCTTATCCCGAACGATCCGTGGCGGCTGCCTTGTCCAGGGCACTTTGCAGGGACTGGATGTAGCCCGCGCTGGTGTAGCTGGCTCCGGAGACCGCATCGATGCGGGCGCTCTGCGCGGCGAGGGTCTCCCGGGTCAGCTGCGGGATCGCGGTGGCGTCGATCTGCTGGCTTTCTGTCCCGATGTCGGTCTGCTGCAGCACCCTGACCCCGGTGATCTTGCTGTCGAGCAGG
>JASHXJ010000433.1 GCA_030043595.1 Trebonia sp. | reverse complement strand
CAGACCGGCCCGCAGCCCACTCGGCAGACCGGCGGGCAAGCCGCGTGGCAGACCGGACCCCAGCCGGCCCGGCAGACCGGCCCGCAGCCCACTCGGCAGACCGGCGGGCAAGCCGCCTGGCAGACCGGCCCGCAGCCCACTCGGCAGACCGGCGGGCAAGCCGCGTGGCAGACCGGCCCGCAGCCGGTCCGCCAGACCGGGGGGCAAGCCGCGTGGGAAAGTGGCCCGCAGCCTGCCGCGCCGGAGAACCCTCCGCAGCCCGCGGCGCCGATGGAACGGCATTCGCACCGAGGGGGCAGGCACGGTCGTCCCCGCAGGCGCGGGCCGGGTGATAGATCCCTGCGCGACGGAGAGTCCTGATGCGGCGCCTGGGCTTGCTTGGTGTCGTGCTGCTGGTGCTCATCGTGGTGTACGTGGCCGCCTGGCGCACCGAGCCTGGCGCTTCCCGGGCCGCCGCCCAGCCGACGGCGACGAGCGGCGCGGTGACCTCCATTACCCGGTCCTGCCCCCCGCCAGGCCCGGACACCGGCACCGCCGACATCGCGATGATCGCGATGCCGCGGCAGGCCCAGGCCGCCAGAGCCGCGGCGGCGCCTACCGGATCCGTCACTCTCAGCGCCGTGCCGGCCATGCCCGCCGTAACCAAGCCCAGGCCCGCCGCGACCTCGACGGCGAAGGCGTCCGCGTCGCCGGCCGCGTCCGCGTCGCCGACGGCGTCCGCGGTGGGCAGTACCGCGGCGCCGACCCCGGGCACGTCGCATACCGCAGGCACGCACGCCGCACCGTCGGCGCAGCCGGTCACCGTATCCGCGCCGGCCACGCAGGCGACGGTCCTCGCGCCCGATGCGGCGCTATACGGCGGAACAGCGATCGCCGCGACCGGTCAGATGGCGATGGGCTTCGAGGCTGAGCAGGCTACTGCCTCCGGCATGGGCACGGTCAGCTGCGCGCACCCGGCCTCGGACATGTGGTTTGTCGGAACCGGCGCGGCGGCAGGCGCAACGGACATCCGGCTGTACCTGATGAACACCGGCGATCTCGCGGCCACCGTGGACGTGAGCATCCTCACCGACGCCGGCCTGCAGAGCGGGCTGAACAGCGGCATCACCGTCTCCCCGCACCAGTTCGTGATGGAGAAGATCACCCCGTACGTCAGCGGCTCGGCCGCGCTGGCGCTGCACGTCCAGACGAGTTCCGGACAGGTCGCGGCCTCGGTCTGGGAGGACAACGGCGGCTCAGGCGGCGCCTGGCTGCCGCAGGCGGCCGCTCCGTCGACGCAGCTGGTGATACCCGGGCTGACGGTTGCCAGCAGCGCGGCACGGCTGTTCGTGACGGTGCCCGGTTCGAGCAACGCGCAGGTGACGGTGGTGGCATTCACCGCTAAGGGCGTGTTCGAGCCGTTCGGCTCGTCGCCGGTGCAAGCCCCGGCCGGCGCCACGGTGGCGTTCCCGCTCACCTCGCTCGGCGCGTCGGCCGCGGCGCTGGAGCTGACGTCCAGCGTGCCGATCACCGCGGGGGTGCTGGTTCCCGGCCAGGGCATCGGCTCGTTCACCACTGCCGTCGCGCCGGTGACGGAGCAGGGCGTGGTGGCCGGAAATCCGGCCACGCGCGGCCTCACGGTGGGCCTGATCCTCACCGCCCCGGCCCGCGCCGTGCGCGCGACCATCGCGGTGATTCCGTCCGGTACCGATGGTGCGGCTGGCGCCGGGACACAGCAGCTCGCGACGGTGCAGGCCGGCTATACGGTCGCGGTGACCGTGCCGCGCCCGCCGGGCGGGCGGCAGCCATTCGCGATCGTGATCACGCCGCTTGCCGGATCCGGCCCGCTCTACGCCGCCCGCGTGGTGACCGCCGGCAGCGGCGGGCTGTCGGCCCCCCTCGTCTCGCTGCTGCCGGTACCGAGCGCGCTCACCGTGATCACCCTGCCGCCGGCGCAGGACTCGTACACGGCCATCCTGCCCTAGCGCCGGTCAGTCGAAGCCGTCGCGGTAGCCGGGGTCGATCGACTCCGGGTCCAGCCCGAGCACGCGCGCGAACTCCTCGACCACGACTTCGAAGAGGAGGTCGCTCAGCTCGTCATCGTCCTCGGCCCTGGCCAGAAGAGGGCGGCGGTACACCACGATGCGCGTGGGCGAGGCGGGGCGGGCGGGGTCCCGCGGATCCGTCGAGCCGGGAACCACCCGCGCCAGCGGCAGCGGTCCGCTGTCGTCGGCCAGCTCGTCAGCCTCGGGCACCTCCTGGACGGCGAATTCGACGCCCGCGAGCTCGGTCTCCCAGCGCGGCTCCAGCCGGGCGACCGCCTCAAGCACCATGTCGTCGAACTGCTGTGCCCGGGTACGGTACAGCGGCACCTCTGGCGGCACCAGCCGCCCCCGCAGGCCCCGCCCCCTGCGGTCCCGCCGCCGGATGCCCTGCCTGGCAACGGAGCCGTCCTCACCGCCGTACACAGTCACTGAGCGTATCGCTGCCGGGCACCTAGCGGGTACCGTCAGGCCAGACAAAACGACACGATCGTGAACGGGGCCGGGTGATGGCGTTACCGGCTCCCGATAGGTACCGTCAGCCGATGTGAGCGACGAAAAAACCGCATCCTCGGCCTGGGGGGCGGGCCTGTCGGGGCACGCTGACGGCGCTCACTCGGGCATGACTTTTGCGCGTGCTAGCGGGGATCGCGCTGCTATCGTGGCCGATAACGATCTGGTGAGCGAGGTGGGCTGGTGAATTCCCGTTGCTGCTCACGCACCGCGTGCAGGCAGCCTCCCGTCTACACGCTCACGTACGTGTACCGCGACTCCACAGCCGTGCTCGGCCCGCTTGCGGCCTACGTCGAGCCGCATTGTTACGACCTGTGCGAGAAGCACGCCGCGCGGCTGGTCGTGCCGCGCGGCTGGGATGTGGTGCGGTTGCCGCGAGACCCGGCCCAGGAGCGCGCCGACGACCTCGAGGCGCTGGCGAACGTCGTCCGCGAGGCCCAGCGTCTGGGCCAGCCCGGCCACCCGGAACGCGCCCGCGAGGAGCTGCCCACCGCCGCCCCGCACTCCGGCGGGTCCGGCGCCCCAGGCGCCCCCGGCGGTTCCCCGCGTCCCGGCCTCGCCGAGCCAGTCGGCCAGGGTGTCGAGGTGGGCCGCCGTGGCCACCTTCGCGTCCTTCGCTCCGCCCCGAGCGCCCAGCCCGAGGCCTAGTCCGCGCGCTAAGACCCCTGCTGCCCCCCGGCTGCCGGGCTCGGCGCGACGAGTGGGAACGTGTGTATATGGAACTTGACGACTGGCTGCTGGAGATCATCGTCTGCCCGAACTGCCGCGCCGACCTTCGCGTCGACGACGCCGCGAGCGAGCTGGTGTGCACCGGGTGCGGGCTGGCCTGCCCGGTACGGGACAACATCCCGGTGCTGCTCGTCGACGAGGCGCGCCACCCGGAAAGCCAGCCGGAGAGCCAGCCGGGCAGCCCCGGGTGAACACCCCGCACGGGGGCGTGGCGCTCGCCGCGTTCCGGCTTGACGACCCCGAGCTGGTCGAGTCCGGGGACCCGGGCGGGATGCTGCGGCAGATCGCGTCGTCCGCCGCCCAGGTCCGGACCGCGCTGCGCGCCTGCGCGGAGGCCGACCTGTCCCCGCTGCGGCCGGACTGGCGGCCGCGCGCGATAGTCACAGCCGGTGCCGGCGGCTCCGTGTTCGCCGGCGACGCGCTCGCCGCGATCTGCGGGCCAGGGTCGCCGGTCCAGGTCACCGGCGTGACCGGGTACCAGCTGCCAGGCTGGGTGGGCGCGGCGGACCTGGTGATCGCGGTGTCCGGTTCAGGGCACACCGCCGAGGTGCTCGCACTCGCCACGGAGGCGTCCCGGCGCGGCTGCGAACTGGCCGGGGTCGGCGCGCCTGGCTCGCCGCTGCAGCAGCTGACCCTGGCCGCGCGGGGCGCGTTCGTCCCGGTGACCTCCGGTGGCCCGGCCCGGTCCACGCCGTGGGCGCTGGCTGTCCCGCTGCTGGTGATCGCGTCGCGGCTCGGCGTCGCGCGGGTCGAGGCGGCCGCGTACGAGGCCGCGGCGGTCGCCATGGAGGACATCGCGCACCAGTGCCGCCCGTCCAGCGAGTCGTTCGTCAACCCGGGGAAGTCGCTCGCGCTGGACCTGGTGGGGACGCTGCCGCTGATCTGGGGCGGGTCGCCGCTCGCGGCGGTCGCGGCGCGGCGGCTCGCGTCCCAGCTGGCCGCGAACGCGAAGTACCCCTCACTGGCCGGAGTGCTCCCTGAGGCCGGCCACGACCAGGTGGCCGCCTTCGACGGCCCGTTCGCCCCGGCGCCCGAGCCGGACTTCCCCGCGGCCGAGGACTTCGGCGACGCGTCGTTCGAGGGGCTTTCCGATGAGGACGTCGGTGCGCTGGACGACGGGACGGAAGCCCCGGTGTCGCTGCGGCTCGTCCTGCTGGCCGACCATGCCGGGGAGCACTCCGCCATCACGCGCGCGCGGTCGGCCGCCGCGTCGCTGGCCGCGGCGCGGGGCATTGACGTGTCGGAGATCGCGATGGAGGGTGCCGACCCGCTGCTGCGCCTGGCCGGAACCGTGCAGCTACTCGACTACGCGTCCGCGTACCTGGGGATCGCCTGCGGCATCGATCCGCTCGCGATCGCCGCGATCAAGGACCTGCGGGACCTCACGGAACCTCCGGTGTAGTTCGCGGATGAAGGCAGTCATCGCCGCCCTCGCGGCCAACCTGGGCATCGCCATCGCGAAGTTCATCGCGTTTCTCATCACCGGGTCCGCGTCGCTGCTCGCCGAGTCCGTGCACTCGGTCGCCGACACGGGCAACGAGATACTGCTGCTGATCGGCAGCGGCAGGTCACGGCGCGCCAGGACCGAGCTGCACCCGTTCGGGTTCGGCCGGGAGCGGTACTTCTACGCCTTCGTGGTGGCGGTCCTGCTGTTCACCGTCGGCGCGGTGTTCTCCGTCTACGACGGGGTGCACAAGATCCTGTCCCCCGAGGCCGTCCGGTCGCCGGAGGTCGCGTTCGGGGTGCTCGGCGTCTGCGTCGTGCTCGAGTCCTTCTCACTGCGGACGGCGATCAGGGAGGCGAACCGCGAACGGTCGGGACGGAGCTGGCGCTCGTTCGTGCACGGGACCAAGTCACCGGAGCTGCCCGTCGTCCTCATGGAGGACCTGGCCGCGCTGCTGGGGCTGACGTTCGCGTTTCTCGGCGTGCTGCTGTCCGAGCTGACGCACTCCGGCGTGTGGGACGGAGCCGGCTCGGTGGCGGTCGGGGTGCTGCTGGCCTGCGCGGCGTTCATTGTCGGATACGAGACGAAGAGCCTGCTGATCGGCGAGTCGGCCAGCGCCGAGGTCGCGGCGTCCATCGTCGCCGCCCTTGAGGACGGACCGGAAGGGTTCCGGGTGATCCACCTGCGTACCTCGCACGTCGGCCCGGATTCGCTGCTGGTCGCCGCCAAGGTCGCCGTGCCCGGGTCGTTGCCCGCCGCCGCCCTTGCGGCCAGGATCGACGCCGCGGAAAAGCGGGTGCGGGCTGCCGTGCCGATCGCCGAGACCATCTACCTGGAGCCGGACATCTACGCGCCGGGGCGCGAGGACGACAACGACCCCTCGGTCCAGGTGGTCCGCCGCAGCCGTATCGGCCGCCTGCCCGCCCGCGGCGCCGGCCCGGCCGGGGCCGGCCCGGAGACTGGCACGGAGACTGGCCCGGAGACTGGCCCGGAGACTGGCACCGGGACCGGC